>JANPEU010000406.1:0-3553 GCA_031423175.1 Bacteroidota bacterium | reverse complement strand
TCTTGCGAATTGAATGCAAACAAATCCTGTTCTTCCCTGGAAATATTCCATTGCTTCGCTACATTCTCAGCAGTTTCACCCATCGTAAATGGATAATAAGAGTCAGCCAGTTTAGTATTAATAAAACGCCATCCCATTGTGGTATCGTATAGCTGCATATCCCGGTTATAGGCTGCATTTGATTTCGCCATTACATAAGGTGCTCTTGTCATACTCTCCACACCACCTGCAATAAAAATTTCACCATCGCCACACATGATTGCCCGTGATGCATCAATAATACTTTGCATACCCGAAGCACATAAACGGTTTACGGTAACACCCGCAACACTTACAGGCAAGCCGGCAATCAAAGCAGCCATCCTTGCAACATTACGATTGTCCTCACCACTTTGATTCGCCGCACCCGCTATCACTTCTTCAATTGCATTCACATCTATCGTTTCATTTCTTTGCATCAGCACACTAATTACCAATGCAAGTAAATCATCGGGTCTGTAAGAAGACAATGCACCGCCGTATTTTCCGATTGGAGTACGAACAGCGTCAATAACATAAACATTTTTCATTTTGTACTTAGCTTTGGTACTACTATTAAACTTTGGTTGCGTCGCACTCTTGTACGTTCAGTAATTCTATTCAACAATCGTAACTCCGATTTTTAATTTCACTATTATACGAAAAGATCGCTAAGGCATTTGTTAGCAGCTACTCTTTTTTTATCCCGCAAAACTCTGCTACAGCTTCCATAATCATTTTACCCCTGTCACCCAAAAATATTGCTTGCTTTAAATCACTACAAATAATTATCAACTCTTTTTCAGGAATACCTGGATTATCTTTTGACGCCATTACATTCACATCATTGCTATTTGATAATTGCCTGCTACTACTAAACTGATATTTTCTAATTCTTGCAAACGCTCTATTTGATAGGGCTTTTTCGAGATACGGCTCAAGTTTTAATGCTTTATTAAAATCAATAATTGCTTCGTCAAACTGGAAGTCATTCAATTTTACTGTTCCTCTTGAAAAATATCCCTCTGCGTATCCGCTGTCCAGTTCAATGGCTTTAGAATAGTTTTTGATTGCGGCTTTGGTATCGCCTTCTTTATAACTTACATGCCCTTTATTCATGGCTTGAGTTGCCTTTTCAAGTTCCTTGTCTGGAATGGTTTTTCCATTTTTTGTTATTTCCACAGCTAATACTTTTCCTGTTGAATAATAAACTGTTGTTTCTCCCTCAATATTTCCAGCTTTAAAAGTGCTCCGCTGCTTAACTTGTCCATTGGGGAAATACATTTCCCAAATTCCATCTTCTTTACCCTTTAGAAATTCTCCTTTTTGTTTTAATGTGCCATCTTCATAATATTCTTTTTCCATACCGTTTTCAATTCCATTGGTATAATATCTTTCGAAAGCTAATTGTCCATTTTGATGATACATTGTTCGACGACCTTCTGCTTTGCCATTTTGAAAAATTCCTTCTCCTTGTTTTTGGCCACTATAATAATAGTCTATAAACTTTCCGTTGTATTGGTTACCCCGAAAATACCAAACACCATTCTTTTTTTCCATTTGTTTTGATGATGGTATTCGTTTTAAATCCTCGGGTCTTTTGCGATATTCTTTAGTGAATATAAAAATTGCACCATCGAATTTCTCATACCCTAAAAGTCGCAATGTATCTTTGTTTTTTATGACGGTTATGTCTTCTATATCCGTTTCAAGAATTTCGTTCCCTTCTTCAGGGTTTTCAATTACTGGTATTGAGTCAATAACATAGATGACATTTTCAGGTGTGCCTTGCCCAAATGAATTTTGACTCAATAGAAACAGCCCGAAAATAAAAGATAAGATTTTACTCATATCGATTTAAAATTTAATTTCTGCCAACTCCATGGCAAACTAGAAAGGCAAAGAACGCAAATCCCTGCCAAAAAATTGAAACTAATGAACGGAAAGACAAAGCTTAACTTTGCGACCATGGAAGAAAAGGCTTTAAAAAATATCAGACATTTAAGTTTATCGGAACTGGAGGCGTATTTTGAAACCCTTGGTGAAAAAAAATTTCGTACCAAACAGGTTTATGAATGGCTCTGGCAAAAACATGCACATAGTTTTGCCGATATGACTAACCTGAGCAAAGAGCTTCGCCAAAACCTTGGAGAAAATTTTACATTGCCGGCTCTAACAGTTAAATCAACCCAGGTTTCAGAAGATGGAACCGTGAAATCAAGTTTTAAAACTCACGAAGGTCATTTGGTTGAAGGTGTTTTAATTCCAACAGAAAAAAGATCCACGGCTTGTGTATCCTCTCAAATTGGTTGTTCACTCAGTTGCAAGTTTTGTGCTACCGGGTTTATGGATAAAAAACGCAATCTTACATTCGATGAAATTTATGACCAGGTCGTTTTATTAAATCAACAATCGGAAAAAATACATGAACAGAAACTAACCAATATCGTGTTTATGGGTATGGGTGAGCCGCTGTTGAATTATAGAAATGTGTTAAGAGCCGTTGAAAGAATATCATCACCCGATGGATTGGGCATGAGCCCGAAAAGAATTACCGTATCTACTGCCGGAGTTGCTAAACAAATAAAACAATTGGGCGATGATAATGTAAAATTTAAATTAGCCTTATCACTTCATGCACCCAACGATAAAAAGCGGCATGAGATAATGCCCATTAATGATAGCAACAATATCCAATCGCTGATAGATGCACTGAATTATTTTTACAAACAAACCAATAACGAAATTACATTTGAATATATCCTGTTTAAAAATTTTAATGACTCTTTAAAAGATGCGGAAGAATTGATGAAAATTTACCGGCAGGTACCGGCAGACTTAATAAATATTATTGAATACAACCCGATCGAGTTTGCCCGTTTTACCAAACCTGATGAAAAAACAACTGAAGCATTTATGCATTATTTAGAAAAGAACAGGGTGAATGTAAGGCTACGCAAAAGTCGTGGTAAAGATATTGATGCTGCTTGCGGGCAATTAGCGAATAAAAAATAACCCCTGCAAATCTGCAGAGGTTATGGAGTTGGAAATGGATGGTGTTTATTTTTTAATTCGGTCCTATTATTTTTCCCGTCCTTACTTCATTACCAATAATCACACGATAGAATAAAATGGAATGCCGCATATTGGTGAAGTTTACAATACTTACCCCTCCTTTATTTACTGCCACTCTTTTTACACCAATCAGTTGACCAGTGCTGTTCATTAGTTCAACAATGGCAGTTCCATCATGTGCTGATTCTATCTTTATTCCAAAGGCACCACGATGCGGATTAGGGAAAACGGATGTGTTGAGTTTGTCAATTGAAAGTTTGTTTTCTCTTACAATTAATTCTGATGTGGTTCGTGTAAGCAATGGAGGCTGCACCAGCAATGAATAACAAACCTGTGAAACTGTTCCGGTAATCTGTACCTGGAATGTAGTATCACCGCCCAGCAGGTATGTTTTGCTTGTTGGAGTGGAGCTTTGATGTGCTCTAACTGTATTGATGCCGTCCTTATACAGAACAATTGA
>JANPEU010000405.1:0-9591 GCA_031423175.1 Bacteroidota bacterium | reverse complement strand
TGATACCAGCATAATTATTATTAGCAAGATCTTTAAATGCGCCAGCAGCAATTTCAATATTAACTGCAGCGCCAAAACTAAAGTCAGCTGGATTAATTGTAGCAGTGTTTCCTGAAACAGTAACCGTGGCAGATGTAACATCAATGGTTTGAGTAATAACGCCACCTTCTTTTACAAGAATATTACCTGTTCCTTTCTGAATGTTTTCATTGAATGTAAGAACAAGATTTGAAGTGTTTGTTATATTGGTCGCATTATCAGCCGGCGAATAAGTACTTACTGTTGGTGGTGTAATATCTGATGCGCCAGTTAACTGAAGGTCAAATGAAATGTCTGTACTGTTGGCAGTACGCTGATGCATTTCTACTGCAATTACATTTGTCCCGGATACTAAAGTACCTGCTGGTAATGTTATATTTTGAGGTGTATTTCCATCATCTGTGGCGTCTGTAGATGCTTTAGTAGTATAAGAAATTGTTCCTGTAGGCATATTAGTACGGAACCGTTCTGATCCGTTTATATATACCACTGCGCCATCATCTCTTTTTATACTTAAAGTAAAACTGCTGTAGATGGACGCATCAGTAACTGTAATTGTTTTTCTGAAATAGGTGGTAATATATTTTTTACTTGCATTACTTCCATAGCTTACAATGGTGGCTTCGTCTCCATCACCATATCCTAATTGTGCTGCACCACTGGCCCAGGAAGCATCATTGAAAGATGTCCCTCTCCATGTTGTACCCTGATTTGTTCCATTATCAAGATATTTCCAGGTACTGTTATAATTGATAATAGCAGTTTGTGCGTTAAGTATGGATGATAACAAAACTGTTATCATCAGAAGTGTTGATTTTCTCATAAAGTTTTTGATAAGTTTTAAAAGTCAGGGGATTAAATGTACAAAAAAGAATAAGGAAACAGCAAGAGATGGCATTGAAAATTATATCGTATTAATACGAGAGGTTACTCATGTTCTCTGCTTTTAATTGCCCCACTCTTCCATGCATTGTTCAATGCTTCAAATTCTTTCAGATCTTCTTCGGATAATTCTTTATTGGAAAGTTGTTTAAGATCGGGCTGCCCGGCATTTACCCAGGCTGTGTACCAGAAAGAAGCTATTGCAAAAACAGATTGCCGAAACCTGCGTTCTATCATTCCTTTTAATTTTAAATCGTAGGCAATCGTAAATGCAGATGAGTATTGACGGATCGTAATTCCGTTTCTTTGTTCAAAAGCATATTTCTGATCGGATGGAAAATTATTGGTGAGTTCTTTTTCAAATTTCAGAACCGAATCAGATGCCAGTGCACTTTCTAAAATTCTTTTCCAGATAAAATCGCCGGGATTTTTTATGTAAGCTGCTTTGCCTATAAAAAAATCCCATTGTTTTTCTGAAAGTAATTCCGGAACCCGGCTCTCCCAAAAACCATGAATACCTCTTTGCCCGGTAAATTGTCCGTTATGATTACTGCTTGTATGAAGAGGTACATGTGCATCGGCAATATAATGTCCAATTTCTGCAGATAGTTTTAAAATTTTCGCCTGGTTTTTTTCTTTAAAGGCAGTTGTCAGTTTAAACAACATGGTTTGCACCCACCAGGGAACAATGCCATTTGCATTTAATGTGTCTTCGGTAAATTTTGCAACCGCATCTGCCCATCTTCGGGGTAAAGAATCATAAGGGTACTTGCCATAATTATCAATATCAATATAATGGCGTGGGCCTTCTTCCGGTATTGCATATCTTCTTTTATCGGGATCTATGGAGTGTTCACTTATGAAATCAATATTGGGTTTGTAAAGCGACATCATTTCCGGGGGTAATAAGAATACAGCGTAATGGTTTATTTTTTGATGTGCAAAAAAACCCCAGCAGAAAGCGGGGAATGAAATGAAAAGAAATAATATGCAAGAGAAAATTTTTTTCATTTGAAAAATAAAATCAGTTCAGCTTTTTTATTTCATCTTTCCGTTCTGCATCTAAATCCACTACACCACCGGTAACTGCATACTTCATCGTTTCTCCAGGTGTTATTTTATCAATCTTCTTTATTTTTCCTCTTGGTAAAATATAAAGCTGCCCGGCAAAATTGTATGACTGCGGTACATACACAGCCACTTTATCGGCACCCAATTCAAATTTCTGCATTTCTTCATCGGTCAGAAAACCAATTATCCATACATCATCGCCAAAAACATTTATCAAAACCGATTGATTAAATTTTCTTTTATCACCGGCAAAAGCCTCAAAAAAATCTTTGGTAGAAGAATAAATAAATTTTACACCGGGAGTTCTTTCCATCCAGGTATCAAAGAAGTTTATAAAACCACCCATCAGAAAATGCGAGCTGACCCATCCAACAAGAACAACAAACACAATAATAATAACAAAGCCAACTCCCGGTATGTGGATATAAGGCTCCAGTATTCCATCTATTTTATTAAACAACCAGAACAAAACATACGCTGTTATGCCAATGGGTGCCAATATAATAATGCCCTGTATAAAATACCGGAATAATTTTTTTGGGGTAATTCTTTTTTGTAAGGGTTCTTTTTCGGCCATAGTTGGTTTATTCTTATTCAAAAATAACTTAAAAACTTGCCTCTGACGGCTATAAATTTCTGTATGAGCGGGAAAATAAATGGATGGAAACTTTGGATTCAAAAAAAGTTTCCATAGTTTTGCCCTCCAAATAGAACAAAATGGATATAAAAGGAAGAATACAGCAAAAAGCACATGATATGGTGATGCAGTATGGCATACGTAGTGTGAGTATGGATGATATTGCCAATGCCCTCGGCATGAGTAAAAAAACTATTTATCAGTATTATGCGGATAAAGATGAATTGGTAGTTGCTATTGTGGAAGATGAGTTAAAAAAGACTCAATGTGATTGTGATGCCTGCCGGATGAACGCAAAAGATGCTGTGGAAGAAGTGGTACTTACCATGAATCAGATTCATGATCAGTTTCAGAACATGAACCCGGTGATATTATATGATATGGAAAAATTTCACCCTAATGCTTTTCAAAAATTTTTAAAACACAAGAATGAATTTCTTTTTCGGGTTATTAAACAAAACATTGAACGGGGTGTTATTGAAGAACTCTATCGTCCTGAGTTGAATGTAGATGTATTGAGTAAATACCGGCTGGAAAGTATGCTGCTTGCATTTAATATCTATGTTTTTCCACCGGGAAAATATAAACTGGTGGATGTAACCGAAATTATCATGGAAAATTTTATTTACGGTCTTGCCACTATCAAAGGATATAAACTGATTGTAAAATACAGAAACGAGCTAACAAAAAAATTATCTGCAAATGAAAAGGTGTTATAAAATTGGGTTCATCTTGTTTTTATTTTTTAGTAAAAATATAACTGCTCAGCAGCTCTACCAGCTATCGGTAAAAGAAGCAGTGGATCTTGCTTTCAAAAATGTAGCAGATATAAAAAATGCAAAATTGGATTATAAAATTTCTGCTGCCCGTAACAAAGAAATTACCGGTATGGCTTTGCCGCAGATTAGTGGCTCTATTCAGGGAAATCATTATCTGACTGTACCACAAATTCAATTTCCCGATGGTAGCGAGTTGTCCATTTATGATATATTGAAAAAAGAAGGTGTGAAAGATGGTGCGGGAAACCCGATTACAAACAGTGGCGAATTTTCAGTAAGAAATTTTTCCTTCATTCAACCGTGGAATGTAAACTTCGGAGCTACGGTTCAACAATTATTATTCGAGCCGCAAGTATTTGTTGGCTTGCTTGCACGCCGTGCACTGCTTGAAAGCAGCGATTTACAAATAAAAATAGCAGAGGATAAAGTAAGGGAAGCCGTGCATAAAAGCTATTATGCTGTACTCATCGGAGAAAAACAATTGATTTATGTAAATGAAAGCATTAAGCGGTTAGAAAAATTATCATACGACATGAATGTGATGTTTAAAAATGGATTCGCCGAAAGATTGGATATAGATAAAACAACTGTTTCATTAAATAATATAAAGTCATCAGAAAATCAATTGAAAAATGGAATACTATTGGGCTATGCTGCCTTGAAAATGACATTGGGGTTAAATCAATCCGATAGCCTTGTTTTAAAAGATAGTTTATCAACTCAAATAATAAAAGATGGATTGCTGGATGAAAGTTTTATTTATGAAAACAGAAATGAAATAAAGCTACTGAACAAAGCAAATGAGTTACAGGGTTACGATGTACGAAGGTGGAAACTTGCTTACTTCCCAACTGTTGCAGCTTTTTATGGTTATCAGCGCAGCGGGCAACGAAGTGCTAATGCCCCGCAAGGAGGCAAACCCTGGTTTTGGTATAGTGCAAATCAGGTAGGCGTAAATGTGAACATTCCAATTTTTGATGGCAATACAAAGAAGTATAAAATTCAACAAGCACAGTTGAGTCAAGAAAAAATAATAAATACAATTGACCAGGCGAAGAAAGGAATTGATTTGGAAAGAACATCTGCAAAAAACACACTGAATACAGCGGTATTTAGTTTGGATGTGCAGGAAAAAAATATGCAGCTTGCTGAAAAAGTGTACAACACAGTAAAAAAGAAATATGAGCAGGGATTAGGTTCAAGTTTTGAAGTGCTGCAATCCGATACAGAAATGCAAATGGCCCAATCTAATTATTTCAGGGCATTGTATGATGCAGTAGTAGCTAAAGTGAGTTATTTAAAAGCACAGGGAAAATTATAAGCATTCAAGTTTTGTATAAGAAAGGATTAATTGGTCAAGTCATTTTATATTTTGAAAATAAAAAAATAGAAATAGCAATGAATAAATTAATAATGATCGCAATGCTTGCCGTTACAACTGTAATTGTATCATGCGGGGGCAGTAAAAAAGAAGTGAACGGAAAACTAACTGACCTGAAGGTAAAATTGGAGCAGCTGAAAAAAGATAAAGCAAAACTGGATGCAGACATCCGTAAGCTGGAAGATGATATTGCAAAAGCTGATCCCAATGCAGATAAAAATAAAGCATTGCTGGTAAGTGTAACATCAGTAACTCAACAGGATTTTGTTCATTTTATAGAACTACAGGGAAAAGTAGATGCTGATAATTCTGTAGTGGTAATGCCAAGAGGGATGCCGGCCCAGGTAAAACAGGTATATGTAAAAAGAGGAGATAATATAAAGAAGGGCCAGCTACTTTTAAAATTGGATGATGCAATTATGCTTGAACAGTTATCCGGGCTAAAAACACAATTAGCTTTTGCAGAAAATATTTATAATCGTCAGAAAAATTTATGGGATCAGGGAATTGGAACAGAAGTACAATTAATTTCTGCAAAAAACAATGTGGATGCTTTGAATAAGCAAATAAGCATTTTGAATGAATCCAGGTCAACCTCATTTGTATATGCACCGCAAAGCGGATTGGCAGATGAAGTGAATATAAAAGAAGGTGAAGTGTTTAATGGATATATGGGACAAATGCCGCAGATCAGAATAATAAATGGTGGCAGCATGAAAGTAATAACCGAAGTACCGGAAAATTATGTAAGTAAAGTAAAAAAAGGGACGGCTGTTGAAATTGTGGTTCCGGATTTAAACAACACGATTATAAAATCCTCAATAATTTTTATTGGTGCCTCCATCAATCCCGGTTCAAGAGGGTTTATAACTGAATCAAGAGTTCCATCAGCATCCGGATTAAAAATTAATCAGATTGCCTTGGTTCGTATCCGGGATTATTCATCGCCCAATGCATTAAGTGTTCCTGTAAATGTGGTACAGACGGATGAAAAAGGAAAATATGTTTATGTGGCAGTGAAAGAAGGTGATGTACTCAAAGCGAGAAAAAAATTGGTAAACGTAGGTGAGGTGTATAATGGAATGGTAGAAGTAAAAATGGGACTTACTGCAACCGATCAGATAATAACGGAAGGTTACCAAAACGTATATGACGGACAGAAAATAACCACTGATAGGAAATGATTTTTATGATGATAATGATAGTTAATCATAAAAAGAAAATGTTCTTAAAACACAATCATGGTTAAGCAAGAATATAAATATTCTGATGTAACTGAAATAATTATTGGTTGTGCAATGAAAGTTCATAACAGCCTGGGTGCTGGATTCCCGGAAGTTATTTATCAAAGAGCTTTTGATATTGAACTCAAAAAAACTGAGTTAACAATTGATCGTGAAAAAGAACAGTCATTATTCTACGATAATCAATTGATTGGTAAAAGAAGAGTTGATTTTTTAATAAACAAGTTAATAACAGTAGAAATAAAAGCAGTAAGTAAACTGGAAGATTCACATTTTAATCAGGCGTTGAATTATCTCGAAGCATTCAACTTGGAAATTGGATTGCTGATAAATTTTGGTGGATCCAGACTTGAATTCAAACGAATAATAAACAATAAATTGAAATAATCAGGATAAATCATAAGCATCATGTCAATCATTTCATCTGGGGTAAAAAAGTTCAAAGAATTTAAACCAACAAGCTGGGCTGTTGATAACCGAACGGCAGTTTATATAATTGCAATTTTGATAACACTGTATGGGGTGATAAAATTCAATACGATGCCTAAGGAGCAGTTTCCGGATATTGTTGTTCCTACTATTTCTATTGCCACTGTATATGTAGGCAATTCGCCAAAAGATATTGAGAATCTTGTTACCCGGCCAATTGAAAAACAATTGAAAGGAATCAGCGGTGCAAAAGTTATAAAAATGCAAAGTACATCACAAACAGATTATAGCCTGATTGTAATAGAATTTGATACGGATGTAAAAACAGAAATAGCAAAGCAAAAAGTAAAAGATGCTATCGATAAAGCAAAAACAGATTTGCCCAACGATCTAACATCGCAACCCGATGTGCAGGAATTTGCTTTTAGTGAAATGCCTATCATGTTTGTAAATGTAAGTGGTGACTATGATGGGCTAAAACTGAATCAGTATGCCAATAAAATGCAGGATCGGTTTGAAGAACTCAGTGAAATAACAAGAGCCGAAATTGTTGGGGCACCGGAAAGGGAGATTCAGATAAATGTGGATCCGTATAAAATGGCTGCTGCAAGAATAAGTTTTATGGATATTGAAAATGCAGTAAGCAGAGAGAATAAAGATATAACAGGGGGATTGATAGAAACAGGAACCATGAAAAGAACGTTGCGGGTAAAAGGACAATTTACCAGTGCAATGAATTTGGAAAACATAGTTGTACGTAGCGGTGCACAAGGTGCATCCGTTTACCTGAAGGACATAGCTGAATTAAAAGAAACGATAAAGGAAAAAGAGAGCTTTGCCAGATTGGATGGAAAAAATGTTGTTACACTCAACATTGTAAAACGTGCCGGAGAAAACCTTATAAATTGTGCAGATAAAGTAAAAGCGGCTGTAGCCGATATGCAGGAAAAAGAATTATTGCCAAAGAATTTGAATGTAGTTATTACCGGTGATCAGAGCAAGCTTACAAAAACATCTTTTAATGAGTTAGTAAATACCATTATCATTGGTTTTATACTGGTACTAATCATTCTCATGTTTTTCATGGGTGTTACCAATGCTTTTTTTGTTGCACTTAGCGTACCGCTCAGTGTGTTTGTTGCGTTTTTATTTTTACCATTAGCCGATAGTCTTATTGGTACAACGGTTACATTAAACTTTATTGTACTGTTTGCATTATTGTTTGGATTGGGAATAATTGTGGACGATGCAATTGTCGTAATTGAAAACACACATCGAATTTATAATAACGGAAAAATACCAATAATACGAAGTGCAAAAGAAGCTGCAGGCGAAGTTTTTATTCCGGTACTTGCGGGTACGGCTACTACATTAGCTCCATTTTTCCCTTTGCTTTTCTGGAAAGGGTTGATTGGTAAGTTTATGATTTATCTGCCAGCAATTTTAATTCTTACGTTGGCAGCGTCATTAATTGTTGCATTTATTTTTAATCCGGTGTTTGCGGTAAGTTTTATGAAAAAAGAGGGGAAAGAATTTGAGAAACCCAAGAATAAAATTTTTACCAACAAATGGTTTATTGTTTTCATGGTTGCAGGTTTGTTGTTACATGTAACCGCAAATACAGGCCTTGCAAATTTTTCTTTATTGATGGGAATGCTGATGGTCTTTAATGCATATGTATTAAACGGGCTTATTCATTATTTCCAAAAAAGAGCATTGCCAAAATTAATGAGCAGTTATGAAAAATTATTACGTTGGGTATTAAAAGGATGGAGGCCTGTTAAAATATTTGCTTCATTATTTTTATTATTTGCTATAGCACTCGGTGCTTTAATGTTTAGTTTTAGTACAGGCAGAACTAAACAAACATTCTTCCCCTCCGGCGATCCCAATTTTATATACGTGTATTTAAAAATGCCGGTGGGTACCGATGTAAAATTTACCGATAGCATTACACATATATTAGAAAGAAGAGTACAAAAAGTTTTGGAAAATGAAATGCCGGATAAAAAAGGTGGCATTGTTGAAAGTATCATTACAAATATCGCAGTAAGTGCAAATAATCCGAGAGATAATAATCGAAGTGTGCAATCGAATCTGGGACGTATTCAGGTATCTTTTTTACAATATGAACAGCGCCATGGGAAAAAGACAAGACCCTTTATGGATTCAATAAGAGTAAAAGTGCAAGGCATACCGGGTACAAGTGTAGAAGTGGCTCAGGAAGATGGTGGTCCGCCAACTGACCCTCCTGTAAATGTGGAAGTAACCGGAGATAATTTTGAAAGCATTTCAAAAGTAGCCACACAATTATTAAATTTTCTTGATACAAATCGTATTAACGGAATTGAAAATCTTCAACCAAATGTGGATTTAAATAATCCAGAGATAACAATAAATGTGGATAGGGAAAGAGCAATGCTGGAAGGGCTAAGTACCGGACAAATTGGAATGGAAATAAGAACTGCAGTGTTTGGAAAAGAAATAAGTAAGTTGAAAGACGGTGAAGATGAGTATAAAATTCAATTGCGGTATTCGGATTTAAAACGTAACAATATTGTTGACTTGATGAATATGCGCATTACATTTATGGATATGAATACGATGCGGGTAAAATCGGTTCCCGTAAGTGCAGTGGCAAATGTAGATTATACAAATACAACCGGTGGTATAAAACGCAAAAATGTAAAACGCACTATTCAATTACAAAGCAATGTGCTTGATCCAACGATGGTGCCAATTGTGAATGCCGCCTTGCAAATAAAAATTGATGATTTTAAAGAGAAGGCAACTATACCTGCAGATATTACGTTAAAATTAACCGGGCAGAGTGAACAGGAATTAGAAACGCAAAAATTTTTAGGAACAGCATTATTGATTTCATTAGGTATAATTTTTCTAATCCTGGTATTGCAATTCAATAGCATGAGTAAGCCCTTTATTGTTATTACTGAAATATTCTTTTCTGTCATAGGTGTGTTACTCGGGTATGCTATTACCGGAATGACGGTTGCAACAATTATGTTAGGTGTGGGAGTAGTTGGTTTGGCGGGAATTGTAATTAAGAATGGAATATTGCTCATTGAATTTACAGATGAATTGCGTGGAAGAGGAATGCGAACAAGAGAA
>JANPEU010000404.1:0-3174 GCA_031423175.1 Bacteroidota bacterium | reverse complement strand
GCCAGAAAAATTTTTTCAGATTATCATCAGAGCCGCCGCAGTTTCCGGTAACAACCGTGGTGACACCATCATATATATAATTGTCAGCAGTCGGACGTTCAAATACACCATTTTCAATATGTGCATGCACATCAATAAAACCGGGAGCAACAATTAATCCTTTTGCATCAATTGTTTTTATTGCTGTTGCAGATTGAAGCTTTCCGATGGAAATAATCTTTCCATCTTTTACAGCTACATCTCCATAGTACCAGCTATTACCTGTGCCATCAATTATTTTTCCGTTGCGGATAATAATATCGTATTGCTGTGAAAAAGCAACTACGGGCAATAAAAAATAAATCAGAATAATTTTTTTCATAACAAAATTTTATTGGATATGATATTCTTTTCTAAGAATTTGTAATAATTGATGATTAATAGTTGCATAGGGCATGTATTGAGTTTGCCGGGTTCCTCTTAGCATCAGAAGATAATAATAAGCCATGTTTTCTGCTTCCTGCCTGCTAAACTTATCAGAATTTACTATTTTGCCAGAATAGGGTACAGAATTGTTTTGACTTAATGCCTCCACCAAAGTGAATTTTCCATTCTGTGTTAATGCCTGGTACCAGTTAAAATCATAATGCCTTAATGTGAAAGGGCGAAGATTCATTTCTATAAAACTATATTCTTTATCATTTCGATTTCTGATATTAGCAACCTGTACTGATAGCTGGCCTATTTTTGATTGCAACTCACTGCTTTTAAAATAACGTAATTCACCCGAGTTTCTCAGTTGGTTCAAAATGCCATCATTAGGTTCAAAAAGTAATTGTGCCGATTGAAGAAAGCTCCAGGTAAATGCCGGGTAAAACCGTGGGGAAAGATTAGTAAGGCTGCTGTCTTTTACATAGCTGATAAAAAAGGTAGTTTGTTCTTCCTTGATATTCCGGATGGCAATCTTCTGTTGCAAAACAATGGAATCGGCATATATTTCTTTATAAAGATTTTTTGCATGCTCTTTTGCTCTCCCGTTTTCTATATAATGTTCTCTTTGATTTTCTACAAAAAATCCAAGTGTAAGTGCGAGGAACAACATTAAAAACTCCCAGAAATAATGTGTCCATTTTTTTCTGCCTGTCCCGCCTGATGCGGGAGCGGTATGTGAGTGTGTATGTACTTCCATAATAAGTAATATGTTTTAGGTACTAAGTTTTAAGTTAGGAAACAAACAGGTTACAGTTTTTTCATTTCTGTTTTTACACCAAAGGAAATAAACCATGCCTTTGTAATCTTTTTCTCAGCATCCATTTCAAATTCAATTTGCCTGTCGCTGCCATCGTCGTAGAAAAACTTATTAGCTGATTCAGGTTTCAGTTCCACCGAAGAACCGTTTGGTAAAGCCCTAAATAATTTTGTTCCCTTTCTTTCTAATTTTATTTCTATTGTTGTTTTGTAACTGCCGGTAAACTGATCTAATGCTGTTGAATCCATTGTTATCTCCTTATGTTCATATGGCATTACTACAGCGCTGTCTAATAGTATTTTTTCCAAGACCCCCGCAAGGGTTGGCGAGTTGGAATTATTGTTTGATAGTATGATAATGGTTCTGTCTGCATCTGTATTCCTGTAAAGAAACGTGGTATAGCCCGGCCAGCCGCCACTATGAGAAATGAAATTGCCGGTTTCATTTTTGCCAACCGATACGCCATAACCGTAATAAGTTTTATTTAAAGTATCAGAAAGTTCCTGACCCTTCAGCATTTCATTTTGCGTTACCTCGCCCAGCAGGGAATGATTTTTTAATGCACGGTCCCATTTTAATAAATCGCCTGTGGTAGAATTTACCACGCCATCGCCCTGAATACCGTCAAGATAAATTACAAATTTTAAATCAGATACACTGTCTGGCACCAGGTGTTTTTTTAAACTGTCGTCATAAACAAATCCATAGGCGTAATTGGCAATTGTGTCTTTTAAAGAACGCCGTGTGTTATAAATTCTGGAATGTCGCATGCCCAGCGGCGTAAATATATTTTCAGCCAAAAATTTTTGAAATGTTTTCCCTGATACTTTTTCCACAATGGAAGCAAGTATTGCAAAAGCTGTGTTACTGTACTCCCATTTTGTTCCCGGTAAAAAATTAACCGGCAATTTTTCTTTGGCTAAAAAAACAATCATATCCGTATTGAAAGCAATTTTTGTTCTGTCCCATTTCTTATTCATGGCACTTTCATAATCCGGTAAACCGGATGTATGGGTAAGCATATGGCGGATGGTGATATTGGAATACGGAAGTTCAGGAAAATACTGACGGAGCGAATCGGTAAGTTTTAGTTTGCCTTTATCTTTTAATAATAAAATACCAGTAGCTGTATATTGCTTGCTTACTGATGCCAGTTCAAATACCGAAGTATCATTCAGCATTCTTTGATTATCAAAATTTGCATAGCCATACGATTTCTGAAAAATGATTTCTCCTTTATCCGCTACCAGTACGTTTCCGTTGAAGCGGTAATGTTTTTGCTGTCCTGTAAAAAATTCATCCAACTTAGCAGCAAATGGATTTGTTTTTTCTTTTGTAGTACAGGAAACAGAAAAAATAAAAAATAATGGAATCAGCTTTTTTCCCGCAAAGCGGGATTTCATTTCATTCAACATTTTGTTGGTTTTTGCCAATGAATATAAGTTGAATCTGTGAATTATTCTCCCGGATGATAACTTCTCTCCGCATGCTTCATCACATCTTCTTTATAAAACAAAACATCTTTAAACTGTCCTTTGGTGTACATCTCCAGTTGATCATTGAAATGTTTTGAGGATGGATTGCCACTTTCGCCACCAGCCAGTAATGATTTTGCTTTTACTTTTTTACCAAACTCAACTGCGCAAATAAAGCTATTGCCACTACTGCCATATCTTTTTTTAGTACCCGGATAGTAATTGGCGCTATAAGCTGGAAGCATTCCCCATGTGGAAGAAGCAAAAGGTACCGCTGTACTGGGCGCATCATCATTAAATTGTTGTTTGATTTCTCCTGAGATCCGTTGATATCGGTTTATTTCACCCCAACCGATCCGCCAGTCTCCGAATTTATCTTTTAATTCTTTCACCACATCAGCCAATGGCTGTAGTAGTTCCTGTGCTGTGGCAGTTGCTGCAAATTTTTTATTAATTGCTACCTGGTCATCC
>JANPEU010000403.1:0-1600 GCA_031423175.1 Bacteroidota bacterium | reverse complement strand
TAGCTGCTTTTATTGCATCGCCGGCAGCATCCTATGTAAATGGCATTAGCATTCCGGTTGATGGAGGAAAAACAGGGTCGATATAGTTTGCCCCTATCCTCCCGATGAATCGGGACAAGCTCTAAAGGGGGAAAACAGATTCTTAATATTAAAACACATTACAAATAAAAGCAGATGCAGTTTGAAAATTCTCTCTCATATGCCCGTGAATCAGATACGAAAGATCCACTAAAAACTTTCAGAGATAAATTTATCATTCCAGAAAGGAATGGTAAGCAGCAAATATATTTTCTTGGCAATTCACTTGGACTACAACCTAAAATTGCAAACGATTATATTCAACGAGTGATGAAAGACTGGGCATCATTCGGTGTTGAAGCTTTTTTTCATGCACCTGAACCCTGGATGGATTATCACAGTAAGCTAACAAATACGTTGTCTAAGATTGTTGGTGCATTGCCAAACGAAGTTGTGGTAATGAATCAACTCACGGTTAATCTTCATCTGATGCTGGTAAGTTTTTACAGGCCGACAGCCAAGCGATTCAAAATCATTTGTGAAGCAAAAGCATTTCCAAGTGATCAGTATAGTTTTGAAACACATGTAAAACATCATGGTTTCAATCCGGATCATGCAATTATTGAAGTATGTCCAAGAAAGAATGAATATTGTTTACGAACAGAAGATATCATCTCAACAATTAAAGAACATGGAGATGAAACTGCATTGGTCATTTTTGGTGGCATTAATTATTACACCGGGCAGTTTTTTGATATTGCAGCCATTACTCAAGCAACACATGAAGCAGGTGCAATTGCTGGTTTTGATCTGGCACATGCCGCTGGTAATGTTGAATTGCATTTGCATCAATGGGATGTTGACTTTGCATGTTGGTGCAGTTACAAATATTTAAATTCAGGCCCTGGTGCAATCGGTGGTGCATTTATACATGAGAAACATCATGAAAAAAATTTACCACGATTTGCGGGGTGGTGGGGTTATGATAAACCTACACGTTTTAAAATGGAAAAAGGTTTTAAAGCAATGCCGGGTGCCGAAGGTTGGCAACTGAGTACACCTGCAATTTTTTTATATGCAGCACATCGTGCTGCATTGGAAATAACGGATGAAGCAGGTTGGGAAAATATTCTTGCAAAGAAGAGTTTGCTCAATAATTATTTATGGTTTTTACTTCAGCAATTAAATGAAAAAAGCAAAAATAAATTTATCCTCATAACTCCAAAGAATGAGAAGGAGAGAGGATGCCAGGTTTCTTTATTAATTAATGCAAATGGAAAATATGTTTACGATGAATTGATTAAAGCAGGTATTCTGGTGGATTGGCGGGAACCCAATACAATCCGCCTGGCACCTGTACCATTGTATAATACTTTTGAAGAAGTTTGGCAATTTGTTCAGGCATTTGAAAAAATTCTTCAATCAATTGCATAAAAATATTTTAAAATATGAAGGAAAAATATCTTTGGATAATCGGCTCTTCAATATTTATTATTCTCGGAACCATTCATCTTTTATATACATTCTTTACAAATAAATTTTCTGTTCGGGATAAACTAACAGAGGATTTGATGAAAAAAAC
>JANPEU010000402.1:0-5776 GCA_031423175.1 Bacteroidota bacterium | reverse complement strand
TTATTAAAAAACAGTAGGGCAACCCATTCTTGAATTTTTTTTGCTTCCCATTCCGCCGCTACCTCCACCTCCACCTGCACCTATGCGAAATGTAAAATGAATGCCGGTGAAATAATACCAGTCTTTACTTTTAGGGCTTCCTCTTTGTGCACCTTTTGCGGGATAAGCGGGGTTGCCTCCAGTTACTTCATCTTGTCGGTAACTCATATCAACAGATAGTTGACCTTTTGCTGTAAGCAGATCATTGGGGTCGGCATAATTACCACTTATATCATCTAAGTAATCGGTAAAGAGTTTTCTCATTCCCAGTTCAAGCCCAATCCGCATATTATCGTTAATAGCAAATTTGACGCCACCACCAAATGGAATTGCCAATTGAGTAAGTTTATATTGCTTTGTATTATATCCATTAATGCCCTGCCCTTCGGTACTCAATGGTTTTAAAAACACTTTGTTTTTGGCAACATCAAAAGCATAAGGATTCATTTTATAAACTGCAAGACCTGCGAAACCATACGGGGAAATTTTTCTTTCGTAAAGATTGAATAAATAATATTCGCCTACAGCACTGAATTCATGTACTTCTGTTTCAAAACTAAGATTTCTTAATACAAGACCCGGCTTATCACTGAATCGGTCTGCGCCGCCAATAATGGCATATGTATAACCACCACGTATAAAAATTTGATCTGTCAGTTCGTAATTAACTGTAATGCCAATTGCCCCGTTGGTAACTTTTTTTGGAAAAATTTTATCTGTAAGATCGCCATTGTATGCGGCTAACCCACCAAACACACCGATGTGAACCCGCTGCGCAAAACAGGGAGTGATTGCAAAGAATAAAAAAAAGATTTTAAAAGTAAGCACTTTCATAAAGTCAGTTTATTTACAAAGATAATGCCGACAGTTCAATTTGTTTAAAAACGAAATCGCATTTGAAAGAATATAAATACTAAGTTAAAAATTAATACTTGTTGGAAATTCTTGGGCAACGCTGATAAGCCACTGCCTTTGACCGGCTATTTCCACTAAAAATATTTTTGAGAGCACTCAATTTAAATTCCACATTTATTCCAAAATAGTAATACCAATCCATTTCTGATGGCGTTCCTCTTTGTTCTCCATGCAACGGGTAAAGATTATTACCTGGCAATTCGTCTCCACGCCAGGCAAGTTCTACTGACTTGGCGCCTTTTGATTGCAGCAACGTATTTGCATCAACATAAAAACTACTCACATCATCTAAATAATCTGTAAAAGTCTTTCGTTGGTTAAGTTCAATACCTACAATAATTTCATCTGTGACAGCAAATTTAATTCCCGTGCTGAAAGCCATTGCCCATTGTGAGAGTTTATATGGTTTTTGTGAAGGGAACTGAGATAATCCTTGACCTTCTGTACTCAAAGGCTTCAGAAATGTTTTAGCTCCATTATTATCATAAGTCCAGGGGTTGAAATGAAAATATGCAAATCCGCCATACATATAAGGAGTGAATCTTGTTTTTGATAAATCTAAAAAAGTAAATTCAAAACCAACATTTGCTTCTTTGATAGAAGAATGAAAACTGAGGTTTCTTGGTTTCAGATAATCACGATTATACCGATCGGCAGCTTCAATGCTTCCGATACCTGCACCTGCACGGAGGGTTAACCATCGATTAAGAGGTTTACGGATGTTGACTGATGCTGTAAATTTTGAATGACTGAATTTAAAACTGCTTGGATTAAGGTCGCCCTGGTAATTCATTTGGCCAATAAACACACCAATGGTTGGCTGTTTATCAAATTCCTGTGCAGATAATGAAATAGAAAGAATAGAACAAAGAGAAACTAGTAAATAGTTTTTCATAAAGGTGGATTTGGTTTTTCGATTGGTTTGGATTGCACACGAATGCCTCCTACTAAAACGATTAAAAAGGTTTAATCGTGCCTGGCGGTTAATGTTTTTTTAGACAGGGAGTTTATAAGTGTGAATTTGGTGGTTTCTAATACTTTAAAAGAATATTCTTGAATTCTATTCCAATCGTTATACCCGGGTATAAAAGTTATTGTAGGGCTTTATAATTAATCTCTGTAAATAATAACTATAGTTCTTAGTTTATTGTAAGAAAATGGAAAAGCAAATGCATCACTATTTTCCAAAAATTCCCTGGTAATTAATTCCCAAACCAGCCTCATTTGAATAAATAATTTTTCCATAATCATACTCAATTCCTGTTGCAACATCTTCTTCCAGCAATAAGGGGCCATCCATATCCACATAATCAATAAAAGGTAATAAATGAGCAATTGCTGCGGAACCAACGGTAGATTCATTCATACAGCCGACCATAATTTTCAAATCAAGTTCTCTTGCCTTTTTAATCATTCGCAATGCCGGCGTGATGCCACTGCATTTGGTGAGTTTAATATTAATGCCATGAAAATACCCTACACATTTCTCAACATCATTTTCAAATACACACGATTCATCTGCTATTAATGGTAAAGATGATTCTTTGTATAATATTTTCATTCCATCCCAATCATCTTTTGCAAGGGGCTGTTCTATAAACTCCACATTTAAATCCTTTAATTGCGGAATCAATTTTAATGCAGTTGCAACATCCCATGCAGCATTTGCATCTACTCTTAATATGGCATCCGTTTCATTTCGTAATGCTTTTACAATGGCAATATCATCGGCAGTGCCAACTTTTATTTTATAAATTGGCCAGGGCTTCTCTTTCATTTTTTCTACCATCTTTTCAATACTGTCAATACCAATTGTATAATCAGTCAGTGGATTATTTTTTATATCTCCATTCCAAAGCTCATAAAGCTTTTTGTTTTTAAGTTTGCCGTAAAGATCCCAGGCTGCTATATCCAATGCACAAACCAGAAAAGGATTGTTGGGAAGAAGATGATGCAGATAATGCCAGTACCGTTCGGGTTCGGTGAACGCAAATTTTTCGATAAACATTTTTTTGCGTTCAAAGTCCTCTATCATTTTTTCAACTGTGATATCATAATATTTAATGGGTGGTGCTTCGCCATAACCTGTTAATCCGAAATGCTCAAGTTGAATGATGAGTGTAGGTTGATGTGTTTTAGTTCCTTTTGAAATGGTAAAGGGATGGCGGAACTTAAGATTAAATGGATGAGCAGTAATTTTCATTTGTGCAAGTTAAATCATCTGCCTGCATGCTCAATGTATCCTTTCAACTCTGCATTAAAATCTTTTTGCTTTAATAAATCTTCCAGGTTTAAATGCATCCGGTAATTCCAATAATGATTTGCATTGGCAGGAATATTGATTCGTTCTTCATTCGGATTTTCGCGGCGTAGTGTTTCATTTATTCCTAATAAATCCTGTAACTGAAACACACTCCACATTGCCGGTGAATTGAGATGTTGTAAAATAATGGCCCGGTTAATCCAGGCTTCGCAATACACAGGTGCTTCGCCCCATTGTTGTAAAATGGTATTATAAAAATGTTGTGTTTTATTTCTGTCTTCTTCCCACCAACCGCGGATGGTACTCATATCATGTGTAGATGGAGTGATGACTGATAAATAAGGAGCATCGTTGGGATGAAAAAATTCGGTGTTGATTTTTTTTGGCATCCGTTGAATTTCCAAACTAAGAATACCCAATTGCGCCATAACACTGGGTACGCAATGCGGCACCATACCTAAATCTTCGCCACATACCATCATATTCGTGGCATGTTTTAACTGTGGCAATTTTTGCATGGCTTCCCGATACCAGAAATCTTCCTGCCGTTCGTAGAAATAATTTGTGTAAAGTGATTTTAATTTTTGCTGCACATCATAATTCAAATGTTGAAATGATAATGTGCTTTCCATTGAAATACGAAAGTGAAATTTTGTTTGTTGTGAGTCTTCTTCTTCAATTAAAATAATATTTGAAATAAGTTCGAAGAGTCCTGTTTTTAATTTATGAGTTGAATCCGTTGCCTCTATTTTATGAAGTTGATCTTCAACTTTTTTTTGTGTATTGTATTCTGGTAGCAGCTCGTATAAACCGTTATTATTTTTTGAAAGAAATTCTGATTTTATTTTTTCCGCTTCGTTTTCAAATAGCCGGTTTATTATCTCATCATTGATATAGGGTTTGCAATAGCGGTTAAAATCAAAGGGAATTGTTTTTTCGCCAAACTCGCTGATATGAACCGGAATGGCTGGAATAAATCTTCCCATTATTCCTTCAACACAATTTGAAGGAATACTCCAGATGCGAAAAAATCCAAGAATATGATCAATTCGGAAAGCATCGAAATAATTACTCATTTGTTCAAACCGTTGTTTCCACCAACCGTAACCATCCTCCTTCATCTTTTTCCAGTTGTATAATGGCAAACTCCAGTTTTGTCCTTTTACAGCAAAAGCGTCAGGTGGTGCCCCGGCATATAAATTTAAATTGTACAAATCAGGTGCTACCCATGCATCGCATGCATTTCGATAAATGCCGATTGGGATATCACCTTTTAATACAATTCCTTTTTTATGTGCATAGTCGGATGCTTCTTTTAATTGTGTGTGTAAATGAAATTGAACAAAATAATGAAAGGCAATTGCCTTGAAAGAAGCAGAACCTGCTACTAGAAGTTTTGCTGTATTTTTTTCATTATAAATATTATTTGTTTTCCAGGAAGAAAATTCGATGGTTTTATTTTTATCTCTCAGATAACAAAACACAGAATAGGGTACGAGCCAATGTTTTTCTTTTTCAAAAAATGTCATGAAATCTTCACTTTCAAAAATTGCTTCTGCAGCCAACTCATAAATTTCATTTAACACTCCAGTTTTAACCTTCATCACCATTTCATAATCCACCTCTTTTTCTTTGTTCAATGTTTTCCTCAGCTTATTCAACGAATCCAACTGATCGGCAAAATCTTTTCCTGCCACTGCTTCCAGATTTATATAAGCAGGATGTAATGCAAAAGCAGAAATGGCGGCATATGGATATGAATCTGTTTTTGTATAAGTAGCTGTTGTGTCATTTACCGGTAGCAGCTGAATCATTTTAAAACCTGTTGCTTTTGCCCAGTCCACCATTAAATTTAAATCAGCAAATTCGCCAATGCCCAATCCATTTTTACTACGCAAACCAAAAACAGGTATTGTAATACCTGCACCTTTGAAAGTATTGTTTGGTAAATAAATAAAACCATCGTGTATGATTGTCTTTTTTTCTACAGCTGGTCTTATATTCAAAAAACGATTTTGCCCATCTTCGAATTTAACAAAATCATTTTTGTCAATATTGTAAACGCCATATTTATAAATTAATAAAAATTCAGTTGCCGGAATATTTGTATTCGCTGTCCACCATTCGCCTTGCTTTGTCATCAACAATGGTTCAATTGTATTCCAGTTGCCCAATGTTTTTCCACTGCCAATCAATGCAACTACTTCGTTTTTTTTAAGTAACGGTGCTTTTACCCGAAACTGTTGTGAGCCAGAAGTGATTTTATCCTTTTTTTTCAGTTTGATTTTTTTTGCAAACAGTACATTTGAAAACGCTGCTGAATGAAAAACATTTTCATATTCACCGGCATAGTTCCAGGTGTCAATGATTTCCGTCTCAGTTATTGTGGAATCCGTAAAATAAATGGTACGCTCTGTTTCGCCTTCATCTATAGGGAATCCATCTTCGCCTTTTAAAAAATAGTGGTAATGAATTGCGTTTTGACCGATGGGCAAATCCAATTTAAACTCCCAAACTTCTTCATTCAAATGCAAAAGCGGAAAAATTTGTTGTAGTGAA
>JANPEU010000401.1:0-9927 GCA_031423175.1 Bacteroidota bacterium | reverse complement strand
CTTACAAAAATGCAAACGCAGTTAAAAGGAGTGGAAGGAAAAGATGCAGACTCACTCCGTAAATCAACAACTAAAATGCAGGATGAAATAAAAGTTATTCGTGAGTTAATTAGTGGCAAACCAAGTACAGCGCAAGGCATTACAAGAGCTGCAGAATTAACGGTAATGACGGCATTGCAAACAGCACAACAAGCTATCGGCAGTAAACAAGTAGTACCGGGTGCGCAGGTAGAAACATTAATTGGCATTGCAGAAAAATCTGTAAAAGAAATTGTAGAAAAAATAAATACTTTTTATACTATTAAATGGACAGCATATCGCCAACAGGTGGAAGGAACTAAAGTGAATTTGTTTAAGGATTATAAAACAATTGAGTAAGTAAATAAAATTAAACGGGGCGTTGGGATTGTGGATGCTTAAATATAAGATGGGCTACAAAGCCCATTTTATATAATCAAATTGATACAATTATTGTATCCGTCAATATAAAAGAAAAAGGCAAATTTAAAAAAATCGTTTCAATTAATTCTAATACTGAAAAAATGTTTAACATTTTGAGTATTGTAGGCGAGGCTAAATAGGGTTAATTTTTAGGTATGAAGTATTTATTGCTATATATTTTTCTACTTATTTTTTCTTCACAAATATTTTCCCAATGTGATTATTCAATTTCTAATTCAAGGGAAAATATTTTTATTCATACTGATAAAGAATTTTATTACGCTGGAGATACAATCTGGTTTAAGTCATATCTTTCAACTGCTAACAATCCAGCTACGACAAGTACTAATTATTTTATTGATTTACTTGATGATGATGGAAAAATAATTTCATCAAAAAAAATACCCATTTTTAATGGATATGCAATTGGAAATATAGCTCTTCCAGACTCTTTACATCACGGTTTCTATTTTTTGCAACATTATACAAACCATCTTTTAAAGCTGACTAGAACCAACGCATACCTAAAGCCAATTGCTGTCATTAATCCGCTAAAAACTGATCAAAAATATCTACATAACTATGAAGCTGAATATCAAATAAACTTTTTCCCTGAAAGTGGAAATATCATTAATAAGTTAAATAATACAATAGCATTTAAAGCACTTGATCAATTTGGAAATGGAGTCCCTATTTCCGGGGTTTTGTTCTCTCCTGAAGGAGATTCCCTACTTACGTTTAAAGATTCTTACAATGGACGAGGAAGATTTAGCTTTATTCCAGAAATTGAAGGAGAGTATTATGCCAAGATTTTTTTCCCAGATGGGAAATTAAAAAAACACAAATTACCACAGATTAAACATGAAGGGGTACTAATAAGAATTGCGGAAAATTCAAAAGGAAAAATTTTTCAGGTATTAGAAAATTTAGATGACAAAAAAAAATTAGATGGTGTTAATTTGCTTGGGATAATGTATAACGAAATCGTTTTTAATGAACCATTAAAATTTATTGAAGGAATTTCAGAAGGAATTATACCAATTAAAAAACTACCTGCCGGTATTTTGAACATTCTTGTTTCCACTAAGCATAATAATGTTTTAGCAAGCCGATCTGCATTCATTAACCAGCCCAGTTCATTTGCAACTCTTTCTATTAATCCCAGCCATATTGACTTTCACTCGAAGAGCAGGAATGAAATTTCTTTAACCTTATCAGATACAATTGAAGCAAGTATATCGGTTTCAGTTATAGCAATGAATTCAAAAACTGATTATTTTAATAATAACTCAATCGGCACTAACTTACTAATGCAGAATTCGAAATTACAGTTAAAAAACATTAGAGTAAATGCTATAAATGGCAGTTTGTCAACAGATGAAATTGATTTGCAATTTCTTACTGAATTAACTGAAGATTCAGTAGCAAATATGAAAATAAATGATAACAATGAAATTGCCAATACAGAAAACTATATCCAGTTAAAAGGAAAGATTTTTAAAGAAGGAACTCATAAACCCGTAACAGACGGGAAACTTTTTTTTCTGATTCAGGGAAAAGATTCTGCCTCCTCTTACTTTGAAACTGAAATTACCGAAACCGGTGATTTTAATCTTGATGCTCTTGTATACGAGGATAGCATAAAGATTAGCTATCAATATATGAGTAAAAAAGACATTCGAATAGATCTTTCTTTAGATAATGAAATATTTGTCAAACCTAAAACCCTTAACCTTACTTCTTATGGTATTTTGCCTTATGATAAACTTATGCTTTCTGACAAATTAGAAACGGAAAGTATTGTTAAGCAAAAAAAATATTTCGAAGAAAAAAATAAAACAGTAAAGGTTTTATCGGAGGTCATTGTAGAGACAAGAATAAAAAGACCCGTAGTAGTAATAAATAAAAAATATACTTCTGGAATTTATAGTTCATTGAATTTTGCAAAGACATTTGATTTTATTAATGAGCCTCCCCAATCTGGAGCCCAGAATGTTTTCGACTATTTGCAAGGAAGAATTGCCGGTTTGTTTATTGATAGAAAGGGAGCTACTGATTATGAAATTACCTCTTCAACTGCAAGAAGTATTACAGGAAAAGTTTTTGTAAATGTATATGTGAATGAAGTTCCGGTTGGATTGAATGCTAGAGATGTAAGATATGCCGCAACTATTCCTCTTCATCAAATCGCATTTGTAAAATATCTACCTGGCAGAAGTAATAATCTTCCTGGTATTGGTCTCGGTGGAGTATTATTGATTTATACAAAAAAGGGGGACGATTTAATTAATAGCCGCTCTGGCAATATGAAATCTTTCATGTATCCTGGCTACTCTTCTACAAGAGAATTTACAAATGTAGAATACACAGAAAAGAATTTTTCTCCTGACAAACGCCAAACCTTATACTGGAATCCGTATGTTTTTATCACACCTGAAAACAAAGAGTTCAGATTTCATTTTTATAACTGTGATAATAATAATAAATATAAAATTGTTGTTCAGGGATTTACTTATGATGGTCGTTTAATAGATTTTGAAAAAATTATAGAATAAAACTCACTCCACCACTTTCTCAAAACTTACTATCTTGCCATCAGTAGTTATGCCTTCAAACACAACATGAAAACGTTTTGCATTGTCACTGTTATAAAAACTGATTTTAATTTCCCGGTTATTATCAAATAGCGTAATATCAGGTTTCCAGTATAATGTAGTTCGGTTATCCGGTTTTTTTATATCATCAACTGCATAATCCGGTATTGGAAATTTTTTAACTGCATCATACCCCGGAAATACAATACTGTTGAAATAACGGTTATCAGTTGTTCCCAAATCTTCAACTTTTTTTGTATAAACACAAAAAACTGCTGAAAGTCCAATGCCGGGTAAACTAATTGCCCCGGTGGGGAAAAACTTAACCAAAGCAATGTCTTCCACAGAAATTCTGGCGATTGCGTCCGTGGTAGTTTCGGATTCATTCAGATAAACCTTTGCTGCAACTTGTCCAGTACTATTACCTCTTAATACTTCCAATGTAGAGGAACCCCGTACTGTTCTTAACGTATAACGTCCTCCTGATTTTTCAATTGTTAATCCGCCAATTTGCCCCGTAACAAAATCAAAAACATTTCCACTCTTGTTATTCGGAGGGTTGTTTAATAAATCAATCATCCGCGTATTCCCCATGCTGCTAAAGGCACCACTGGTGTAACGCTTGTTTACATCTTTTGAATTACCAACATTTTTTTCAGTTGTAGTTGTTTGAACTTTTGCCGCTATACTGTTAGTCAATTTCCTTTCGCTTTTTATATTTTCAATAAGCTTCGGTGCCATTGCAAGTGCAGAAGCGTCCTGTAATAGGGGTCTTTTCAAAAGAGTATAAGACTCCATTGAAATATTTTTTAATAAAGACCCGTATTCATTGTTTTCTTTCTCCAGTTCCAGTTCGGTTGCAATTGCATTTTCATTTTTTGCCCCTTTCCAACGGTAATAAATGCGGGCTGTATCTTCAAATACCAGTTCATATAATTTAAAACTGCCATCTTTCATCACCGGTACATTATATTCTTTACTTAAAGAGTCTTTTGTTTTTATCAAAAAATTCAATTGACCCAGTGATACCGGTTTATTATTTCCGGTTTCAAATAATTTTCCTTTCATAGGCAGATGCAATTCATCGCTAATGTCTGGTTTTTTCATTTTTGCAAATGCACTCCAGTTATCATCAAACCAGTTGCCGGTAAGCATTATCATATCTTTTACTTCATCATCTTTTACCTGTGTGTTTGCAAGATAATTTGAACTACCTGCCTGCCATAACAAGGAAGAAAAAATATTATCCTCATTTTTTGAAACAAGCTCTTTGTCCGCATCTGTTATTGAAATGGAAAATTGTCCTTCAACCCCCTCTGGCAAAACAAAACTCCAGCGATTGATTGCTTTGGAGGTGGTTCCGAATTCATTCGTTTTTAAATCCACAGGCACTTTACTGTTTTCCGTTGAAATATAAGCAGCACGTTGTGCCAACAAATTATTAGCGGCATCAAAAATCATCAGTCGTATGATTCCTTCATTTAGCTTTTCATTACTTACTAATGCCTGAGCCTGGTTATCTTTAATTACAATTTTAGTATTCAGTACAATGTTATTATTCATTACTGCCAGTAGCGTTACTTCTTTGGGATTATCAGCATTACCCGGAGGGGTGAGTATTGTAAATAATTTTCCCAGTTCATGATCGACAACAGATAATACGACAACATTATCCAGAGCAGCCGGTAATTCAAATTTCTGTTTACTATTATCCGGCAACTGTACCTCTCCAAAATATTTTTCCCCTTTTACAGGGGTGATGCTAAAATATCCCAGTCCAAATTTATTAGTAGCAAATGTTCCAAGACTTGCTCCTTTTGAATCAAGCAAATTGCCATTCACTTTTACAGGCTGCAACTGCGTATCAAGACATCGGAAACCAACTACATTATCTACACCACTAGCCAGTTTACCCCCTTCAGGAAACCACTCAAAACTATAGCCTGGATTATTCTGAATTGTTGATGACGCTGCAGTAGCTGGATTAAAGACAGGTATCCCTTTCTTAAAAACATAAGCTTGATCTAAATTCCTGGTATAATTGGTCCACGATCTTACAAAATAAATTCCTTGTGGAGCGTTTAGCGGAAGTACAAATTGACCTGTAACAGATAAACCACTTAAAACAGCCAACCGTTGTGATTGAATAATTTCACCTCTTTCATTAAGCAGTTCAACAAACAGATTTGTACTTACGGGTTGAATCATTCCTGCCGCATAGGTGTATGCTTTAAACCACATTGTTTCTCCGGCTACATATGCCTGTTTATTAAAATGCAAATAAATCTGCTCAGATGGAATGCTGTCGCGGTGCCGGTTAAAAACTGCAACCGGATCCTGTGCTTGTATTTGCAAATACAAAAATGCAAACAATACTATCAAAATTATTTTTCTCATGTTATGATTTTTATCCGTTGATGAAATACCCGGAATACATCAAAAAATTATGGCGTTAAATTAGTTTAATAATACCGAAGACAAATTACCACCGGTCAATTTAGATTACAGACCAGAAGTCTGATCGATTTGCTGCAATCCGCTTACATTTGTTCCTTTACTATTTTATTTTTTTCAAAAAAAACAAGACCGAAAATGAAGCTGTCTCATCTATCTGAAACCTTGATTGGTTCTGAAATTGTAAAATTGGGTGGCGAGATACGTGAAAAAATAAGACAGGGTGAACGTATTTTTAATTTTACCGTTGGCGATTTTGATCCGGCTGTTTTTCCAATACCAAAAGAATTAGAAGATGCAATCGTAGATGCCTACCGGAATCATTTTACCAATTATCCAGCAGCAGAAGGCAATCTTGATTTACGTGAAGCCATTGCATCCTTCATAAAAAAAACGGAAGCATTGGATTATGGCTTAAATGAAATTTTGGTTGCATCAGGTGGCCGTCCTTTGATTTATGCAACGTTCAGAGCTATCTGCGATAAAGGCGATAAAATTATTTATGCCACTCCGTCCTGGAATAATAATCATTACACACATTTTGTAGAAGGCGAGCATATCGTAATTGATACCGTTGCAGAAAATAATTTTATGCCAACAGCAAACGATATCCGCCCTTTTATTAAAGATGCTGTATTGATTTCGTTATGCTCGCCGCAAAACCCAACTGGTACTACATTTAGAAAAGAAGAATTAGAAGCGATATGTGATTTAGTATTGGAAGAAAATACAAGACGTGATGCCGGTGAAAAAAAATTATATGTCATGTTTGATCAGATGTACTGGCATCTGACTTATGGAGACTTTAAACATTACAACCCCGTTTCATTAAGGCCAGCAATGAAAGATTATACTCTATTCATTGATGCAATCAGTAAAGTATTTGCTGCCACCGGAGTAAGAGTGGGCTGGAGTATGGGCCCCGGAAATATTATTTCAAAAATGAAAGCAATTCTCGGGCATGTGGGTGCATGGGCGCCTATGGCAGAACAAAAAGCAGTTGCAAATTATTTGGGCAACAATGAAAGCATCCATCAGTATCTTATTCATTTTAAAAAAGAAATCGAAATACGACTGCACAGAATATATGATGGAATTATAAAACTGAAAGATGCAGGATATACTGTAGATGCTATTACGCCAGAAGCCGCAATTTATCTTACCATCAAAATTGATTTAACAGGAAAGAAAACTGCTGCGGGAAAAATTTTATCAACACAAGCTGATGTAACTGCTTATATTTTAAATGAAGCAAAACTTGCTATTGTTCCTTTTTATGCATTTGGAAGCGATATGAATAATCCGTGGTATCGCTTAAGTGTTGGTACTTGTAAAAAAGAAGAGATTGGTGAGATGCTGGGAAAACTCGGTGATGCTTTAAAAAAATTAAACTAATTCTTCGCTATTAAAAAAATAAATGGTTTCAGCTCCGGATATTTAATCGCATTTAAAATTTTCTTCTTGTGTTGAGTAATGCGATTGCGGTTTACCAATTCATGAGCTGTACAAAAATTTTGAGGGGATTCGATGACGGTACAAATTTCGCAAAGCCATTCCATTTCCTTTTCAATTGCTGATTGGCTTACAAAATCATGTTTTACAATAACCAATATTTCTCGTTTCAAATCTTTCATAGCAGTTAGGCAGTTATACCAATTTGATTTAATTTTTAATCCAAAAGATCCAGTATAATACCGAGAGCAGAAACGACTTTCATTTTGGACTAAATTGTATGGCGATTCGGTATTAGTCTAAAAACAATTAACCTTTTTGTCCGGGGCAGCCACAATTGCTGCTTTTAAATTTTCCATTCCCTGAATAATAATTACGGCTGCAGGATGTGGCAACAAACAGGATAACTATTATTACAGATGCTGTTATTTTAAGTGATGCTTTCATAAATTTGCCGGATAAAAACCGGAATAACTAAATTAAAACTATTTTAGAGACAATTTAGTATAACCACCACAAAAAAAAAGATAATATTTTCCATGAATGATGCTATAAGCGAAAATTCCTTGCGAAAACCACGCATTCTTGTTGCTCCGCTCGATTGGGGTTTGGGTCATGCCACTCGCTGTATTCCTATCATTCGTGAGTTATTGGTTAATGAATGCGATGTGTGGCTTGCGGGTGATGGTGTACAACATAAACTGCTCGCAAAAGAATTTCCTGATTTAACAATCCTTGATTTAACGGGCTATAATATTAAGTATTCAAAAACCAAGACTGGTCTTTTTTTTAGGTTGATAGGCCAGATTCCAAAAATGCTGGACATAATAAGTTTTGAAAACAGGTGGCTTAAAATAAAAAATGTAGCACTGGAATTTGATGCTGTTATTTCCGATAACCGGTATGGGTTTTTCAACAAAAAAGTTTACAATGTATTTATGACTCACCAACTGCAGATAAATACCGGATTAGGTGTTTTTTTTGACAGCATACTAAGAAAATTAAATTACGCTTATATCAAAAAATTTCAAGCTTGCTGGGTGCCAGATGAAAAAAGTAAAAACAACCTGGCAGGCAAATTGTCTCATCCAACTAAATTACCTAAACGTCCGGTTCATTACCTGGGATTATTATCCCGGTTTCATGCTACCGGAATTCAAGAACAAAAAAATCATATCCTTGTTGTGCTTTCAGGCCCGGAGCCTCAACGCAGTATTCTTGAAAATATGATTGTACAAAAAATTTCACAGCATAATGGAACGGCATCTGTAGTCCGGGGATTATTGACAGCCACAAATTTTATTCCATCCACCAACACCATAAAATTTTATAATTATTTACCTGCAGAAGAATTAAACAAAGAAATGGAACAGGCAGAATTTGTAATAAGCCGGAGTGGGTATAGCACCGTAATGGATATTGCGAAGTTGAAAAAGAAATCAATTTTAATTCCTACACCGGGGCAACCAGAACAGGAATATATTGGAAAGTACTTATCAGAATCCGGCAAAGCTTTATGTATCGATCAGAAAAATTTTTCGCTACTGGAAGCCATTGAAAAAGCAAAAAATTTTTCATACGCCTCCTTTCCCGATTATGATGATGCGGAGTTTAAAAAAATAATAAAAGATTTTGTGGGGAAACTCGTTACAAGAATTAATCCTGCACTTTACACAGAATTCTTGGGGTAATCGAAAAACCAAAATTCTTTTTCTGCATTCCTGAAATCTTTCCAGTTGTTCAATTTTAGTTTTATAGCAAATACGCCACAGGTGGGAATATTATCAACCCTGGAATTTGTAAGCATGTTGGCAAAATCTGTAATGCCGTTGTTGTGAGAAAAAAGGGCAACACAATCAGCCGTATTATCTGCATTTTCAACAACTGAATAAAAAACTTCAGAATCCGCTAAATATAATTCCGGCTTGTAAATGATCTTCTCTTTTTTAAAGTTGAGTGTTTCAGCAAATATCCTTGCTGTCTTGGCTGCTCGTTTTGCAGGGCTTGCAATTATCAGATCAATTTTTATTTTTTTATCGAGCAACCGCTGCGCCATCAATGGAGCATCTCTTTTACCACGTTCATTTAACGGACGATCAAAATCGGTAAGCGATGAATCGGCCCAATCGCTTTTTGCATGACGAACCAATATCAGAGTCTTCATACTATGAAGTTAAATCTAAAATCTGCAATTTGAAATACAAAAATCTTAATACCCTCTTACTTTTTTCCCTTCCATATAATTTATAAATGCACGGTTCACTACTTTGATGCCGCCGGGTGTAGGATAGTTTCCTGTAAAATACCAATCCCCAAGATTATTGGGACAAGCTTTATGTAAATCTTCAATTGTTTGAAAAATAACTTCAACCGGGATTTTCAAATCAGGTGGAGTAATGAGCTGCGCAATTTTTTTTGTAATCTCATCGGTCGTAAATAATTTATAAAACTGCTTCACTACGTTTTCAGTTTCTAATTGATTGCCGCGTTGCAATTCTTTGCATTTATTCAATAATTCTTTCATGCAGTCCATCTTATTCTTTTCTTTTGCCAATTCTACGGCTGCATTAAAAGCGATGAACTCTCCCATCTTACTCATATCAATTCCATAACAATCGGGATAGCGTATTTGTGGTGATGAGGAAACAACAATAATTTTTTTCGGTTGCAACCGGGAAAGCATACGGATGATACTTTCTTTTAATGTGGTGCCACGGACAATTGAATCATCTATTACAACTAATGTATCAATGCCGGGGCGAACGGTACCATATGTAATATCGTAAACGTGTTGCACCAATTCATTGCGGCTCACATCTTCGGTTATAAAGGTTCGCATCTTTACATCTTTGATTGCTATTTTCTCGATGCGGATGCGGCGGTTAATCATTTCGGTCAGCTTCTCTTCATCTTATTCTTTTCCCCTGCTTATTATTCTTTCTACTTTTAATTTGTTTAATTATTGCTCCATCCCTTTTTCCTTTCC
>JANPEU010000400.1:0-1911 GCA_031423175.1 Bacteroidota bacterium | reverse complement strand
CCGGAGCCTTATTTAATACATCAACAAAATGGAAGCAGAATGGATTTAGAAAGATAGGGAAAAAGTTGGGCCATCATTATGGTATAGATTATTTTGATGTTCAGAAAACATTAGTGACACCTGCGGGTAATACCCGGATTGGAATGATTGCGCCGGCTATTCCCGGTTACAATACGTTTATCGATTTTAATAACCGAAACCCTGTAATAAATATATCCGAAAATAATATCAACAAAGTCGTGGTTGGTTACAATGTGAATGATTTTGCTGTAACCAAACGTTTTCTTGGAAAAGATCTGGCCCGCTACTTTGGTTCCACTTCACTGGGTTGCAATATTGAACGAAAAGGAATTGCAGAACTCGAAAGGACTACAGCCATATTAATAAAAAATGGATACAGTACTGAAAAGGTAAGCCAACTGCTCAGGCCGGTTAATTTCAGTATTCATGAAAGAAATAAAAAAGATGAAGAACATGGGTTGTATTACTATCTTTTAAATAAAGAGAAGTTAAAAGATTTTTTTAAAGAGTTATTTGAGTAAAATATTTGCGAATTGTAGTTTTTTTTACACACCGATTCTCTTTGCTGATCTTTCAATTCATTTATTAACCTACTTATTGCTTCTCCGGCGAATCCACTTCAAATATATTTCCGTTATCTTCTTTTTTGCGGATGCCAAAATTGTAACGGAAATTAATTCCAAAGCGGCGGGTATCATTTTGACGCAAGCCATAAGCATTTATAGAACCTTGCTTAATGGAGAAATCATATTTGTTAGAAAAGAAAATATCATTGGCACTCAGGGTTACAGTCAGTTTATCTTTAAAAAATCGGCGGTTGATATTTGCATTCAAGGCGCCAAAAGTTTTTACTTCATTAAACTGCAACAATCCCTTAAAGCGGACAAACCCATTCATCGAAAACTGCGATCGTTTACCCAATTTCAAAGTATGATAAGTAAATAGCATCCAGGTTCCTCTTTTATAGGAGAGGGGTTTATTTTCATAGAGCCCGTCATAAAAATTATGATTGTACTGTGCACCCATTACAAAAAAATATTTTCCGCCGGGGGGCAATGCTCCCAATGCACGGAAATACCATTCTTTATTTTTTCCAAGATTATCATAAGTGCGGTATGCCTGGCTTGTACTTGAATCGGCCTGGTAAATTACATTGGTGAAAATATCTTTGGTATCATTGAAGCCAACAGCCAATACGGGTGTTTCTTCAAAGCTTACATTGAATTCATAATTTTTTGTAAACTGTGGTCGAAGCGATGGATTACCCACTTCCGATAAATATTGATCCACATATCTTGCAAAAGGATTCAGTTGCTCATATACCGGTCGCTGTATTGTTCTTCTGTGAACGAGGTAAGCTCTTAACTGGTAACCTGCAATTTTCATAATCGGTTTGCTCAGATAGATATACGGGAACAGGTCGGTGCGTTGTATGCTGAATGTAGTATCATCCGGAATAATCTGGTTTCCTTTCATATTGGTGTTCTCCAATCTGGAACCAACCTTTAGAACAATTTCTTTTCCCAATGTCTTTGAAATCTGAAAATAAACTGCGTTAATATTTTCAGAATAATTAAAAGTATTGGTACGGCTGTTATCTTTTGCCCGTATACCATTTTGTTCACGAAAATAATTAGTTGTGTTTTTAAAACGATGAACAGATGATCTTAATCCGGTTTCAATCGTTGTTTTGTTTTTAAATTTCAATTTCAAATCCGATTTTGCTATAAAAAGATTTCTTCGGTTATCGCCATTTCCATCACCGCCATAAACAGGTATTACAGGAAAATTATGTGTGGTTGTAAAAAGCTGATCCGATTCATGGGTAGCATGACTGTAAAAAATATCATTTTCCCATTCACTGCCAAGCGAATCAATTTTGTATTTCGA
>JANPEU010000399.1:0-2370 GCA_031423175.1 Bacteroidota bacterium | reverse complement strand
TCATAAAAATACGCAGGCATATAGCCACTTTTAGTTTCTTTCTCCCAACGAACCGCAAATACATCTTCTCTGCCTTTGAAAACAGATTTGAAGACTTGAATTTGATTGGTGAGATACTCATTCATATTTCTTCTCGCTGTAAAAGTGGCCAATTCCCCGCCAATTAGCGGCCAATACGGCCAATGAGCGGCCAATTATTCTTTTAGCTCATACTTGCTTCCCCGTCCTTTTGAACCGGCTTGTTTTATTAGCTCTTTACCAATCAAGTCCTTCAATTCTTCAGTAGCGAGTGTCTTAGCAACTACATTTATCTCCTGATATTTTGAATTGGTAATACTGCCATGTTCAACAACATATAATATTGCTTTTATCTGCCTCTCATTCAATCCTAATTTTTGTAACTGGTCTGTGCTGTATTTGTTTTTAAACAGGGTTACCAATATGCCGCCGTCCTGCTCAATAATTTCAGGGTCGGGTAATCCTGCTTCTTTGCAGGTGCTGATAATTTTTAATGTGCCGCTTCCCCATGCATCAATGTAGCCGCCTTTAAAACAAACATCAGCTATCAGCCAATTTCTTGGCCTTGATGGGTGCTGCCGTTTGAGTGAATCCAAACTAATGCCAGCAGGTAATTCACCTTCGTTCCAGATATTAAAGTAGTTGTCGAACATACGCATCTGCACTACAGATGAGCCTAAGTAATTTCTATGCACAAGTGCATTGAGCAACATTTCACGAAGTGCTGCAATAGGATATTCGCCTTTCTCAATCCTTTGCATACCTTCAAATGAAATAGCACGGGTAAAAAACTTCCGGTTTAATTGTTCAAGCACTTCTCTAAGCAAATAAACAATATTGCCTTCCACTGCCTCCTGGAATCTCAGGTCGCTGCTGTCTTTTCCGAAGCGTCCGATTTTTACAACGCAATTATTAAAAAACTTTGCCGGGTTCTTTCCAAACAAAACAATGGCTGCTCTTTTAATGTTACCGTTATCATCCGTCAAACGAAGTTTGGCAATTAAATCTGCTTTGCTTAATCCTTCCACATCTGCAATTCTCCCGGCATGGAGAGATGCTGCTATGTATGATTTTAAACTGGCATCATCAATATCATCAAGGGTAGCTGTGGGCTCAGTAACTTCATCCCATGTTTTACCGCTTTTGCGAAGTAAATAATCGGTGAGAGCTGCGCCAATTAATTCCTGTTTGGTGCTTCCGCTGCGGTAGTAATATCTGCCACGCAGTGAAATGGGAACTGCATAAGGCTTTGTAATTATTTCAAGATAGTATAATCCTTTTTCATCATGCAGGTTTACATCAACCAAAATACCCATAAGGTCTTTCACTTTGTTAGGTATTTCATCCATCAGCTTTTTGTAATCACTTATGCCAACTACTTTGCCATTATCATCTTTGCCAATGAATATTACACCGCCCTGTGCATTGGCAAAACCACAAACCCATTTCAGGTAGTCATCGTGCCAGCTTTGTTTGTATTCTATGTTTTGTTGTTCGGGCATTATAAAACGTATAAATATTTAAGTTTAATTATCAAATAACTTTAATTCTTTTAGGTGATAAAAATAAGCAATTAAACACTGGTGAAAAGATTGCCGTAATTCGCAAGGTCTTCGGGTTTAATTGGACTTGCTTCGGTTAAGTCTGATTTGTAACGCACTTCCGAAACTTCCATTGGAATATGAACTTCTTCTATTTTCTTTATTTCTTGATGTTTATAGAATAACAAAGAATCCTTTGCAATCTGATCAATCAGTAGCCAATAAGCACTATTCCTTTTAATGGCAATTGCAATCTTCCATTGATGTATAGCGTTTCAAAGAACTGAAATATTTTACTAAAATCATTGTTACCTCTATAATCATTTCTTACTGCTAAGATTAAATAATCTACGCTGGGCATCATGCAAGCCTGAAAAACATCTTTTAAAAATTGATTATTTACATAGGCTCTGACTGCTTCAACTTCCAAAATAATTTTTCCATCAGCACTTACTGCATCAGCATCAAAATACTTATCTATCTTATTATTCAGGCTAAATAAAACCGGCACTTTTATTTTATCATCTTTAGCTTTACTAATTTCAACTTTGAAATTCAAAAGTTTCAAATCTTCGGCAATAGATTTCAAAACACCATCACTATTCAAATTATTTTCCGGTGACTTAATTTTATTATAGTTGTTTTGAAAGCATTTAATAACTGCTTCAACTTCTGCAGTAATACCAAATGAACGTGGAAATAATTGATAGTTTAACATATTTATGATGCTAATGAATAATTATGATGTTCGAATTTAGTGTCTTGCGTTAGGGATTGAAGCGGAAATCCTTTTTGTGAGGAACGAACAAAA
>JANPEU010000398.1:0-3397 GCA_031423175.1 Bacteroidota bacterium | reverse complement strand
AAATGCAAACCCAACAGCATTGGTATTGGCAAATGCTGCATTTGATGCTGTAAATAAAATAGGTTACCCCGAAGCAAATATTATATTGTCGCAATGTGTAACATATCTGGCATCTTCTCCAAAAAGTAATGCAGCTGTCATGGCAATTGGTGCTGCTCTGAGTTCAGTAAAACAATACGGCGATTTACCTGTGCCAATGAATTTACGCAATGCGCCAACCAAACTGATGAAGAATATGGGATATGGAAAAAATTATGAATACTCGCATAATTTTGAAAACAATTTTTCACCGCAGGAATATTTACCAGATGAAATAGCCGGAACTGCATTTTATACCCCGGAAAAAAATGTACGGGAAGAAGAACTCAGAAAGTTTTTAAAAAATTTATGGAAAGAAAAATATGGGTATTAAAAATTACTTATTACTTTTTTACAAAAAATTAATAGAACTCTATTTATAAAACCGGGTTAAATAACAATGGAAAAAATTGTCCTTGCATCTTTTCTCCTTTCGGTATTACATTTACTCCTGTCAGCATCGGTTCATCAGCATCTGAAATGACACCATCTTCAATTACATTTATTACAAATGCCCTTCTCGGTTTATCGCTTTTATTTTCGCCGGAACCATGTAAGGTTAGTGGATGGTGAAAAATTGCTTCGCCAGCTTTTACTTCAGCATATTGTGGTGTTGCAAATTGTTTTTTCTGTTCCTCACTCAAAAAATCTTTTATTCCTTGTAATTCTCCTGCAATAACCGGCTTGGGTAATAAACCCCAGTGATGGCTGCCAGCAATATATTGCAGGCATCCATTTTCCTTTGTTGAATCATCTAAACCACACCAGCAGGTAAGATGTGCAATAGGCTTTGTTCTTGTCCAGTACGAATAATCCTGATGCCAGGCAACCACACCCCCTTTTTTTGCAGGTTTATAAAATAGTTGATCGTGCCAAAAGCGAACAGGTCTGTTTCCCAATAACTGAGAAGCAGCTATTAAAAATCTTGGATTCCATAAAACATCATGAAAGCCTTTTGTTATTCTCCAGGCACCTAAGGCATGAAACAAAATTGTTTCCGGGTTATTGGATTCATTAGAATGAAATTCATAAAATAAATGATGCCCCGGATGATTGATATCAGCAAGTTCACTTAATTCATTTCGCAACACATCTACCTGGTCATTCTCCAGCATTTTTACACCTGCCAGAAAACCGTTCTCATGAAAAAAATCTAATTGTTCTTTATTAAGGTTGTATTGCTCCCAATCTTTTTTTGAATCCGGCCATTTAAACAGATCAGTTATCTGCTTATGCACTTTACTCAAATCCTTTGCATCCATAAAAATAATTTTTTAAAATTACTGATTTTGATTATGAACATCACAGATTCTTTACATTTATATATTATATTTCAGCATGAATTGGCTTTGTAAAAAATTTGATAAATTGACTCTGCATGAGTTGTATGCAATCCTGCAACTCCGCAATATTGTTTTTGCAATTGAGCAAAACTGCGTTTATCCAGATTTGGATGATAAAGATCAATTATCCTACCACCTGATGGGATGGGAAAATAATAAACTGATAGCTTATACCAGATTGGTTCCTCCGGATATTTCGTATCAAAATATACCTTCAATTGGTCGTGTGGTAACAGCACCCTCGGCAAGAAGAAATGGTATTGGAAAAGAATTAATGAAACTATCAATTGATAAAATGCAACAGTTATTCGGAAATACTCTGATTAAAATCAGTGCTCAACTGTATTTAAAAAAATTCTATGAATCATTGGGTTTTATACAAACCGGCGATAAATATCTGGAAGATGGGCTAGACCATATTGCAATGATTCGGAAAAGTGATTTATCGTAAAATCACCAAGCAGAAATAACCTTTCTGTACTTCATTTCACAAAATCTTATTGATTCGTTCTTTCGGGTGCAACCCGTTGCTCTATTTTAGATTTTCGAAAAACCAATAGAGAAACGTTAATATCCCTTACGATGAGAACACCTGTACCATTAATCCGGCATCTGACTCCTTTAATTATTTTTTTCCTCATTTGCATTAATAGCCAATCGCAATCGGTTAGCTTTTTTAATGGCAAATTTGAATTAGGTATTGGCATGGGCCCTTCCTTTTTTCTGGGAGACCTTGGAGGTACAAGGGGAAAAGGAAAACCATTTGTAAAAGATGTAAACTTTCCGTTTACAAAATTATTAAAAGGAATCTATGCAGGCTATTTCCCTGCTGAGTGGATTGGTTTCCGGCTTGCTGCAAATATTGGAGGTCTGGAAGCCGATGATGCCATCATCAGAACAAATGGCAAAGATGAGTATGAACGCAAAAAAAGAAATCTAAAATTTAAATCAACACTTTCCGAAGCCTATTTTGCAATGGAAATTTATCCTACTGTTTTTCTTGAACAGTATGACGGGCTTCAGTATAAATTCAGGCCCTATGGTTTAATTGGCGTTGGCGTTTTTCATTTTAACCCGAAAGGAGAATATATAGAACCCAATGGAAATACAAAATGGGTAGAACTAAAACCGCTACGATTAGAAGGGCAGGGTTTGCCACAATTCCCTACTCGAAAGGAATACAAGCTTACTCAATTAAATATTCCGATGGGTTTTGGAGTAAAATATTTTTTGAAAGAAAATATGTATATCGGTGTTGAAGTATTACATCGTAAAACTTTTACCGATTATATTGATGATGTAAGTGTAAAATATATTGACCCATCACTATTCAGCACTTTTCTCACACCACAAGAAGCTACCTATGCTAGGCAATTGATGTATAGAGAAAATATTATTAACCCAACTGTAAGTAGAAGATATATAAATTATCAGCGTGGCGATCCAACAGAAAATGATGCTTATTTCTCCGGGCTTATACGCCTGGGCTGGAGAATGAATGGAGATAATACACCAAACGGAAGAGCAAAAAGACAATTGAAGTGTCCAGTTTATTTCTAAGGCTATTTTGCAAACCACTATAAAAACCGAACCAGTATGAAACTAAATTTTACAAATTCTTCTTTTTCAAAAACTATTTACTGCAGCCTGCTTGCTTCTGGCGTTTTAGTAAGCCATAATTTATGGGCAACGGATGATCCTGAAACAGAAAAGAAAAAGAAAGATGAATCCAGTACAACAGTCAAAACATCCTTAAATAATAAGTCAGTAAAAATTTATCCCGATGCATTTAAAAGAGAGATGCATGTGATTGTAAAAGAAAAAGCTGAAATTATTTTTTTTGTGTTTGATCTGGAAGGTACCCTGGTGGTAAACCGAAAAATGAAAACAAATGAACATTTTAAAATAACCGGATTGGAAAAAGGAGTTTACACGTATCATGTGTTTAATGAAGATGAAGAAAAAGCAACCGGGAA
>JANPEU010000397.1:0-6535 GCA_031423175.1 Bacteroidota bacterium | reverse complement strand
TGTTGACACTACTATCCGATACGGGCAAACAACGCCGGTATTTGATACTATCATAACAATAATTAATAAAAACCTGAAGGATACCGTGCTGTTGCAGGATACAACATTAACATTGGCAGATATAGGTCTGAGTAACCTGGTTTTGAATATTCCGGGCATTGCAACCAATCCTGCTACTGTAGGTACATATGCAATTACACCAATTACAACAGTTCCTATCGGTATAAATTTTCTGAGACAATTTAATTACAAATTTATCCCCGGCACTTTTTCAATCGGACAGCTACCGCTTACAATTACTGCACTTAATATCCCGGCTATTATTTATGGAGACGATATACCGAATATTCAATTTAATTATGAATTTGATCATACAGGTATTTCAAATCCCGATTCTTTGCTAACAGCGATCAGGACTTCTCACCAAAATCAGCTCAAGAAAGATGGTCAGGGTGATGATATATTTGCCCTTGTAAACGGTAAAGCAGTACAGATTGACAACGGTAAAGCCGTGCAGATTGACAATGGTAAAGCAGTACAGATTGACAACGGCAGAGTTGTAACGATTGAAGGAGGTGATACGATCCCGGTTGTAAATGCACAGGCTTTAACAATCGTAAATGGAGTAGTCACAGCTGTAAAAGAGTATCAACTTGATAGTACAGATATTAAGAACCTTAACTTTTTGGCAACTGATTCGTCTCTGAATAATATCCGCCAGATTTCTAATGCAACTGGGTTGACAACTGTGGTGGATATAACACAGGAATCAATACTGAATTTCAAAGTAAACGCTGCACAAACCTATATGCTGAGTTCAGTGTCGGATGTTGATGCGAAGGGGTTGGTTGATGATAAGTCATACACTAACGGCAAAGCTGTACAGATTGACAACGGTAAAGCTGTACAGATTGACAATGGAATAGAATTAACTGTTGTAAACGGTAAAGCCGTGCAGATTGACAACGGGCAGGCGGTTATTATCCTTGAAAACGGTGATACGGTTCCAATTGTAAGCAGTCAAAGCAGAACAGCTGTAATTGTTAATGTAAGAGAAGTAGGTGATGGTATAACCAATATGAAATCGTTAAGTACTCTAACTGGTCTTTCTGCCGATACCCAATACGTTATACCCGGTACCTATCAAAACAATAATTATAATGCCAGTTATATTGCAGGTACAGTCAACATTAAAAAAGATACTATAACCGTAACAGCAGAAAATAAACAAATGATTTATGGGGATACAATTCCTAAACTGACTCTGAGTTATAGCGGATTTGCATACGGTGAAAATTTACAAACCAGCGGTATTACCGGAGTTCCGGTTTTGAGTACAACGGCGACAACTACAAGTCAGCCAAATTCTTACCCAATAACAGTGACCAATGGATCACTCACATCTGAAAACTATGCTTTCAAATTTGTAAATGGTACATTAACGGTTAGGAACGATTCATGTTTACTTATTCGTCCTCCGTTTAATAATTTTGGCAGCACGCCGACTGTTCAGGGTAGTCAACTTCCAACCTCTTTATGGGTGAATGTTGCAATAAAGATCAGCGGACAGCTGAAGACACATGGCCGGTATCTTTTATTTACAAAGGGAGCTATTACTTTAAAAGATATTATTGCCACAGATCCGATAACCAATACGCAAATAACAACTAAAGAGCTACCGGGTGGTAAGGTTATGGCAGACACAAACGTTAAAAATGCATCCCAGATCTATACCCAATATAGCATTATCAGTAAAACATGGACGACGCATGTACCGTTAGGCTTTAGCAGTACCTCCGATATTTTTATATCTGGTGCCATCATCAATTCTAAAGATGGGTTTGTAAAAAAGAAGAATAATGCGAATTCAGCTACCATTGTCCAGGGAGTTCTCAGCAGTGATACAGTTTATTCTGATCAATGGACGTATGCATTGGCAACATACCGGCCATACTTTGATTATACAGCTATCGCCGGTACTACCGGTACTGGAAAAGTAGTAGCTATTAATGGAACCTATCGTGCAGGTACACCATTATCGGCTGTTGGCACACCAATAAATACATTGGTAAATGGTGGCAGTGGAGGTGGAGGTAATAACTATACAGGAAGCACCAGTTCATTCGATAATTTTACAGCATGTTGCCCTACTTGTCCTGCTCAAAACCTGATAGTAACTTCTGCAGGAAAAGAAAAAACAAGGGAAGAAGTATTGATTACCCCTGCTACAAGTGAAGTCAGAATCATTCCAAACCCTGCTTCAGACCATATTACTCTTTCATTTGTACCAGCCTTTACTGGCAGGTCCAAAGTGATATTGTTTACAATAGAAGGAAAAAAGGTTTTTGAATCGGATTACGGTGTTTGTGAAGCAGACAGAAGCTACCAAAAGAATATTGATGTGAGCAGGTTTATTAATGGCATATACATGGTTCAGTTGTGGAACGCAGACAAAATAATAACTAAAAAAATTATTGTTAGTCGTTGATTTTACTACTAACCTGTTTTTAAATTTCTATGAATAACTTCAAACAAAGGATTTTTTGTTTAAAGCAATATTGTATGAACCCAACGAAAATCATTTTTTTACTATTTCTTTTCTTGTGTTCCCTGTTTGGAACTTCTCAACCTGTCTTGCAGCCGCCATCAGGCCAGGGAGACACTGTTTTAGTGAACAGTTTGCTTCAGCAAAGTAAAGATCAGACTAAAACTGACCCTGATAAAGCTATAAGCCTGGCGGTACAAGCAAAAGACCTGGCGGAGAAAATACATTTTCAGCAAGGGCTTGCTTATGCTTTAAAAGCCATTGGCCAGGTTTATAAAAAACAGGGAAAGTACCTGGAAGGGTTGGATTATTACCGGCAGTCAATAAAAATATTTGAAGAGATAAAAGATAATGTCGGGGTATCTAATTTGTATAATAATATTGGTAACATTTATTACGACCAGAGTGATGATGTAAAGGCACTTGAAAACTATCTCCAGTCTTTAAAATTTGCTGAATTATCAGGCGATAAACTAAGAATGCTTTCTGCCCTAAACAATGTAGGTGGCGTATATACCAACAAAACTGCTACATATGATAAAGCGCTGCAGTATTATTTAAAGGCCCTGCCACTATGTGAAGAAATAGGCAAAAAAGAAGAATTAGGTTCCATCTATGCTAATCTTGGTTTTATTTATTCCGAAAAAAAGGATGCAGCTAAAGCCATGCTTTATTATAATAAAGCATTAAAAACGTATGGAGACTCTGAAGGCAGCCTGTATGCCTATAATCGCATTGGTAAATTATTTTATGATGAAAATAAATTTGATCTGGCAATCGAAAATCATAATAAAGCGTTATCCCTCGCCGAAAAATTAGATTCCAAACTTGATATCGTTCAATCCCTGATCGGTTTGGGTAATGTGTACGAAGAAAAAGGAGACTATAAAAGTGCAATCAGTTATTATAAAAAAGCAGAAACACCAGCTCACGAAATAAGCGCTGATCTTGAATTAAAGGAGATTTATGAAAAAATGTCAATGGCCTATGCAAAATCAGCTGACTATGGCAATGCATTTAAATACCAGTCTCTTTATTCCAATATTAAAGACACACTTTATAATTTCGAAAACGATAAGAAATTAGGAAGCCTCCAGTTTGACTTTGATTTGCAAAAGAAAGAGGGTGAAATTAATTTACTTACAAAAGATAACGCACTTATAGATCAAAAACTGAAAAGACAGCAGTTGGCGAAAAGAGCACTTATCGTTGGTTTAAGCCTTGTGTTTTTGATAGCATTGCTTATTTACAGAAACTATCGTATCAAAGTAAAAACACACAAAATACTGGATCGCCAAAAAGATGAAATTGAAAGTTTATTATTAAACATTCTTCCGGCTGAAATTGCAAAAGAATTGCAGGTAAAAGGCCACGCTGTTCCAAGAAATTATGATTCTGTTTCAGTGATGTTCACAGATTTTAAAGGCTTTACTACCATAGCTGATAAGATGACACCACAGGATCTTGTGGAAGAACTTAATGCCTGTTTTATTGCTTTTGATAATATTATTGGAAAACATAACCTGGAAAAAATAAAAACAATCGGGGACTCATATATGTGTGCCGGCGGAATTCCCACACCTGATGAACACCATGTAGAAAAAATGGTGAAAGCAAGTTTGGAAATAAGGGACTATATGGTTCAATGTAATGAGCAAAGAAAAGTAGCTGGTTTAGAGCCCTGGGATTTACGCATAGGAATTCATGTGGGTCCGCTTGTGGCCGGCGTGGTGGGCAAGAAAAAATATGCATATGACATCTGGGGCAGTACGGTGAATATTGCCAGTCGTATGGAAAGTAATGGTGTACCGGGGCAGGTAAATATTTCTTCATCTGTATATGAACTGATGAAAGATAAATATGCATGCAGCTACCGCGGAAAAATACATGCAAAAAATGTCGGCGAAATTGATATGTATTTTTTGGAAGCGGCACCCGGAATAACAGGCAGCCCAATACCTGAAACCGCTTTCGAAAAAGATAAGACATGGCAAGTCATACAGGATTTGCGTGAGAATGAATAATGCCATAAGTCTAAAACAGATGTATAAAACATTTTTAACAGCTCTTGCTAAAAAAATTATTGTTTACTGAATTTTTCTACGTTTGATTTTTGTTCATTTATAAATCTTTTAAAAACTGAGTAGGCGTTTCCCCAAATTCATTTTTAAATGCTTTAGTAAAATAAGATTGTTTTTGAATTCCCACACCATACATCACATCAGTAATAGTCATATCCTGCAGAGTTAGCAGTTGAGCTGCTTTTTTAACCTTATCCTATAAAACTAAAAAACTTAACTTGTAATCACAAAACTGTCGCTAACGAAAAGTTCAGATTGTTTTGACGAAGTACATTTGGATCAGCAATACAGCACCGTCCCTCTCCAACAGGAGAGGGATAAGTGGATGATGAAGAAAAGCTGAATAGAATTACCATACGTACAAGAGTGCGACCTGCCTATGCCGAAACGGCTTCGTGCAGGCAGGCGCAACAATAGCACGATAGAAATTCGGGTGCCTAGTACAAAAAGATACATATGAAATATATATTCATCATCGCATCACTTGTCATCTTCAGCACATCGTGCAATAACATATCTACAGAACCCATAAAAAATAATACAATGAAAATTGAAAAAGCAACGCTTACCGAAAAATCATTCGGAAGTTTTGAAAATAAACCGGTAACTGAATATACGCTGGCAAATGTAAATGGTATGCAGGTAAGTGTAATAAACTATGGTGGTATTATAACAAAAATTATTACACCCGATAAGCAAGGGGTAATGGGTGATGTAGTTACAGGGTTTGAATCCTTTGATGGCTTTTTGCAAAAGGGAGTTCCTTACTTTGGAGCTTTGATTGGGCGTTGCGGAAACAGAATAGCCAACGCAAAATTTTCCTTGGATGGGAAAGAATATACATTGGCAGAAAATATGAATGGCAATAGCTTACATGGTGGTAATATAGGATATGATAAAGTGTACTGGAATATAGAAAAATTACCTGGAGACAGCAGCCTGAAACTTTCTTACCTCAGTAAGGATGGTGAAGAGGGTTATCCCGGTAATTTGCAGATTGAAGTAGTCTATACTTTATCATCTGACAACGGATTGATGATTGATTATACTGCAACAACAGACAAAGCAACACCTATCAATTTAACAAGTCATGCATATTTTAATTTATCTGCCGGAAAAGATTCTACAATATTGGGTCATGAACTGATGATAAAAGCTGCCAACTACACCCCGGTAAATAATCAGATAATTCCAACCGGAGAAATAAAATCAGTAGCGGGTGGCCCAATGGATTTTACTATTTCAAAGAAAATTGGAAAAGAAATAGACCAGGTAGCAGGCGGGTATGATCATAACTGGGTACTAAATAAAAATGGGAATTCGTTAGAATTAGTAGCTGAACTTACCGAGCCAAACAGTGGAAGAAAAATGGAAGTATGGACAACGGAACCGGGCATACAATTTTATGCTGGTAATTTTTTAGATGGTACATTGACCAATGCAAAGGGCGGAATGAAATATATTAAGCATGGCGCTTTGTGTTTGGAAACACAACATTTCCCCAATAGCCCCAATCAAAAATCATTTCCATCAACTATTTTAAGACCTGGCGATACCTATAAGCACACAACTGTATATAAGTTTTCGCTGCAATAGAATCTATGTGATTCTTAACTTTATAAAGGGGGCAGGTTTTTATTCAGCAGAGTTTTTTAGTTTTCAGATTGTACGGCTGTGCTTTTTGAAACAAACCATTTTGTGATTATTGAAATATTGCTGAAAATAAATGTAACGAGTATCATAAATGCGAATAGTATCAATAGTAACCATTCCTGTCTTACATTCCTCATTACATATACAACTATCAAAATAATAGCATGTACAATACATATGATTCTTGTAGCCAATGAATGATTGATGCCGGCATTGGTAAGTAAATGGTGAATATGAGTTCGGTCTGCAATAAATG
>JANPEU010000396.1:0-2458 GCA_031423175.1 Bacteroidota bacterium | reverse complement strand
CCGATTAAACTCTGAACATGATCTTCCAGTTCTTTATAAACCACGGCATCGGAAAATGCATTAATATGCAGTAAGCTGTTTTTAATTCTCGATATAACTTCTGTTTCTGTTACGTCATTTACTCTTACAATTGTGATTCCTTCAAAAACAAATTTATCAAGTGGTACATAATGCATTAATTCTTCCACCGAAAAAACAGTTTTTGTATCGCGGCATACAATTTCTTCCGGCAATGGAGGCATTTCAGCTGTGGGTTTTACATCTATAAACCGTGCATCTAATTTCAATTCAAGAAACTTTGTGAGCCCTGTATGAGGATCTGCATAGGGATAAACAGAGCTGGTAAGTTCCTCTGAATGATAGCCGCAATATTTTTTTAAAATCATATGAGCAGCAAAATATAATCTTTCCTTATTCAGGTTTTCGCCAATCTCGTCATTTGGAATACTTATTTCTTCACTGCCGTGTTTTAAAAATAACAATTTAAACAACCGGGAATAATACACAGTATGAAAAGTAAATGGCAAAGCCACAGCATGAATATTTTCATTACCTGAAGAAGTAGGTGGAAATATTGTAGCAAGTATTTGCTGAATCAATTCTGTATGCGGTTTTAAAACCTGTAAATCAGAAATAGGTTCCAGCAACTGAGGATGTAATTCTATTTCTTCTATCAAATGACCATATAGCTTTTTAAGACCGGGATTACCATCTGTAATGTTTTTTTTCAGTACTTCAATAAGTGGTCTGAAAGAGAGTTTGCTGTTAATTAATATTGCAGAAATATTTTGTCCCATAATAGTTTTGATTCGGTTCTCTTACCAGTCAGGATAGAATGCTAAATTCGGCTATAAATGTAAAGGTATAGAATATAGTTTTTGAATTAAAGTTTCTCAACCTTCAATTGCAAATTTTTTTTACCTATAAAAAAATAAATTTCGCAGTAAAAGCTAATAGGATTGACTTATCCTTTTTTATAAAAACTACAAACCCCTTTCAGTCCACAGTAATCGCATTTGGGATTTCGTGCAAGACAAATATACCTGCCATGCAATATGAGCCAGTGATGGGCTTTATGTATCAGAATTTCAGGAAAATTTTTAACCAGTTCTTTTTCTACAGCCAAGGGTGTGTTTGCTGATTTGCTAACAAGATTCAATCTTTTACTTACCCGGAACACATGCGTATCTACAGCCATATTGGGTTGCTTATCCACTACAGATGTTATTACATTGGCTGTTTTTCTTCCTACCCCGGGTAGTAACATCAATTCATCTACTGTCATTGGAACATCACCATCAAAATCTTTCATCACTTTTTTTGCCATTCCAATCAGGTGCTTTGTCTTGTTATTGGGATATGAAATACTTTTTATAAATGGAAACAGTTCATCAAAATTTGTTTTACTCATCGATTCCACATCAGGAAATTTTTTGAAAATAGCTGGCGTAGTCATATTCACTCTTTTATCGGTGCATTGTGCAGAAAGAATAACGGAAACTAATAATTGAAACGTGTTGTCGTAAATTAATTCTGTTTCAGCATCTGGTATATGCTTTTCAAAATATTCGATAACAAATTGATACCGATCTTTTTTGTTCATATCTGCAAGATAAGCTAAGAGATAAAAGACATATCTGCTCGTAAGTAAGTTTTCAAACTTTACCTGCATGAGCCGGGGCGGCTCATAAATTTTAATAGTAGTAAATTGGTTGTAAAAAATACAAACCATCTCCTTTCGAAAATAATTAAACTAAATACGCTGGTGAAAAATTAAACTTTCTCTTTGATGCGGGCATAGTTTAACACATTCAACACGACTTCTGTTCTTGGGTTCTCTTTGATTTTGTTGAGACGCTGCATAGAGGTCTTCATCACGTTTAGCTTTTCTCGAAGTGTCCAGTCTTTTTTCAAAGCGGTTTCGATAGCAACGTTTTGATTGTCTGAAGTTTCTTTGTACAAATACAGCAATAAATCTTCGGGAGTAAAGTTGGTCATTGGCAAATCCATTAAAAGTGTCCTAAAATATTGTTTGTCCTTGAAAGTAGAAAGTGTCCGGATTATTAACGGGGGCGGGATTGCCTTATTGTGCAGGAGCCTTTATTTTACTTTTTGAGCATTATTTTCAGGGATAATATACAGATCCTCATTATCCTTTTTCATCAGAAAATTTTCTCTGGCGTATTTTTCCGAAGTAGCTGGATTGTTTTTAAGCTGCTCTGACTCAAGCTTGTCGGCTGCTATCTCCTTCTCATAATACTTTTTACTTAGCAAAAGATTATTGAGCTCAGCATTTCTTGCCTGTTGGGTAAAAAAGTCATTTTTATCGAAAAAAAGTATGATAGCTAAAAAACTAAGAAGCGAGATGGTGTATTTGCTACGAATCCATGCAGGAATGTGGTTGATGTATTTCATATAATTGGATGTTAGGGGATGAATGGCTGATGATAGATGGCTG
>JANPEU010000395.1:0-46036 GCA_031423175.1 Bacteroidota bacterium | reverse complement strand
GCGGTATCGCCTAAATTTTGTGCTTTTACATTTATAACTGCTAATATACCCATGGCGAAAAATAGTTTCTGCATAATATTTATTTTTTATGAGGATGCAGCCGAAAGAATAATTACATAAACAGTTCCCTATTTTTGTCACCTCCCGGCAAACCGGGATCATTCATGGCTAAAACAAAGACAGAAGACACTCCATTAATGCAGCAGCACAAGGCTATTAAACAAAAATATCCGGATGCCATTCTGCTTTTTCGTGTAGGTGATTTTTATGAAACCTTTGGTCCGGATGCCGTTATTACATCACAAGTGCTGGGCATTACACTTACCAAAAGAAATAATGGTGATGCATCGTCCTCTCAATTAGCAGGGTTTCCTTATCATGCACTCGATACGTATTTACATAAATTGGTAAAAGCCGGTTATCGGGTTGCTATATGTGACCAACTCGAAGATCCAAAACTTGCAAAAGGAATTGTAAAACGAGGCGTAACGGAAATGGTAACACCAGGTACTGCCACTAACGATAAATTGCTCGAACATCACAGCAATAATTTTTTAGCCGGAATCCATTTTGGCGAAAACGATCAATATGGTTTAGCCTTTCTCGATATTTCTACCGGAGAATTTTTTATTGCTGAAGGTGACCGGGAGTATGCGGATAAATTAATTCAGGGATTTAAACCAGCCGAAGTTGTTTTTCAACGACACAAACAAAAATTGTTTAAGGAATATTTTGGTTTAAAAACATACAGCTACACATTAGATGAATGGGTATTTACCGAAGCCTATGCAGAAGATTTGTTACTGAAACATTTTCAAACTCATTCGTTAAAAGGTTTTGGTGTGGATGATGAAAAAAAAGGACTGATTGCCGCCGGTGCCATTCTTCATTATTTAAAAGAAACGGAACATCCCAATCTTCAGCATATCACTTCGCTTCAGCGGATTGACCGTGATGATTTTTTATGGATGGACCGGTTTACCATAAGGAATTTGGAATTGGTAATTGGTAATTCGGAGGGGAATCACACCCTCTTATCAGTGCTGGATAATACTGCTTCACCGATGGGTGCAAGATTATTAAAACGCTGGATCGTATTTCCTTTAAAAAATATTCAGAAAATAAATGAGCGGCTTGATACCGTCGAGTTTTTTATAAAAGAAACGGATCTGCGCAATAAAATTTCGCAACATATCCGTCAATGCGGCGATATTGAACGATTGGTTTCAAAAATTCCTTTAAAAAAAATTAATCCCAGGGAAGTTTTGCAATTGGCAAGAGGTTTGAAACAAGTGGAAATTATTAAACAGCTTTGTTTAAACAGTACCAATGAATATTTAAAACGCATGGGCGATGCGTTAAACCCCTGTCCTTACATTGCAGAAAAAATTTTTAAAGAAATAATTGATAATCCTCCGGCATTGGCTATGAAAGGCGGAATGATTAATAGCGGCATCAGCAACGAGCTTGATGAACTGCGTACGATTTCTCACAGTGGCAAAAACTATTTGGTACAGTTACAACAAAAAGAAGCAGAAGCAACGGGAATCAGTTCTTTAAAGATTGGATTTAATAATGTGTTTGGTTATTATCTTGAGGTTACGCATTTACATAAAAATAAAGTACCCGCCGAATGGATGCGTAAACAAACGCTGACCAATGCGGAACGCTATATAACTCCCGAATTAAAAGACTATGAAGAGAAAATTACGGGTGCTGAAGAAAAGATTCTAAAATTAGAATTGGAATTGTTTGAAGCACTCCTGAATGAGTTAATGGATTATTTGCAACCTGTGCAAGCCAACGGAAACATTCTGGCTACACTCGATTGTATTACTTGCTTTGCAAACAACGCAATTCAGTATCACTATCGCAAACCACAATTGCATACAGGAAGTGAATTGACAATTAAAGATGGCCGTCATCCGGTAATAGAAAGAAATCTTCCGGTTGGTGAATTGTACATTTCAAATGACCTGGATTTAAATAAAAATGATCAACAGGTAATTATTCTTACCGGACCGAATATGAGTGGTAAATCTGCATTACTTCGCCAAACGGCCCTTATTACATTAATGGCGCATACGGGAAGTTTTGTACCTGCAGCAGAAGCAAAAATTTCATTAACGGATAAAATATTTACCCGGGTTGGTGCTTCTGATAATCTGAGCGGCGGTGAATCTACATTTATGGTAGAGATGAATGAGACTGCATCGATCATTAATAATCTTACTGACCAAAGTTTGATTTTGTTAGATGAAATTGGAAGAGGTACCTCTACCTACGATGGTATTTCCATTGCCTGGAGTATTGTGGAGCATTTACATTCATCTATTCATCAGCCAAAAACTTTGTTTGCCACACACTATCATGAATTAAATGAACTGGAAGAAAAATTGAGTCGGGTTAAAAACTTTCATATCACCAACAAAGAGGTTGGTAATAAAATTATTTTCTTACGAAAATTAGCAAGAGGTGGTAGTACTCACAGTTTTGGTATTCATGTAGCAAAGATGGCGGGCATGCCACTTTCTTTAATTAACAGAGCAAATGAAATATTAAAACATCTGGAGGCGATTCATGAAGACAACCGGGAAGACGGATTAAACGAAAGCATGAAAGAAAAGGTAAAAGGACTGTCTTCTGCCAAAGTTCAACTTTCAATTTTTGATGCACACACAGAAACTTTTGACGAAATAAGAAAGCTACTTTCCGATATTGATATAAACCGATTAACACCGGTAGAAGCATTATTAAAACTCCAGGAGATAAAAAGTAAACTGAAGTAAATAAGAAACAGGCTATTCTATGCTTACAACTTATAACTTATAACCTACGACTTACTACTCACTAAAAATAACTCAACCACCACTTCTCCTTTACATGCTCCGTTTTATACCTATCATATTTTTTACATACGGGGTATAATATCAGAACTACAAAAGCCCAAATAGCATACACACCCCAAAGCCCGAACCCCAGGCCATTTGGTTTAAATAAGAACGGCACACCTTCGGGAATGATATCTTTTGTACCAAAACCCTGTAAATAGAATGTAATTACCACAAGAATATGAATGATATAAAAATGAAGAATATAATATAACATGGGTACCCTTCCGTAAATATTCATAACCCGTGTAAAACCATTTTGAACTTTCTCAATGAAAGCTAAAAATAAAATGCCGGGCCCAATGGTCATGCACAAAAACAGTAATGAAGGAGGATATTTATTCAGATTAAAAAAAGATAACACAGTGTAAACCGTACCTCTTGGTTGAGAACTCCACGGAACAGGATCACCATACAGGTTGCTAAACCGAAGAATAACAAAAAAGATAACCAACCCTGTTCCTAGTTGCCATAATATTTTTCTTCTCCATATTGCATCCACACCAGATGTATATAATTTCCCAAAACAATAACCCAGTAACATCACCCCTGTCCATGGAAGAAATGAATAGACTATGATAAAATAATGATTATCCCAAAGCTGGTAAACAGAAAAATTGGAGGAATACAATAAGTCAGCAAGTACGGTTCCTTTCAAACCCGAACTGATGGAAGGAAAATCCATCAGGTTATGCCCTGCAACGATTAATACTCCTATGGCAAAAATTAATTTATAAGGCAGCAAAACAAGAACACCCATTAAAATCATACTAACACCTATAGCCCAAATGACCTGGAGAATAAAAAGGTTATAGAGAGGATTAAATGTCCAGCCTAATGTAATAATGATTAATTCTACTACCACCAGCCAGAATCCCCTTTTTATTAAAAAAATACTTATCTCTTTTTTTGATTTACGTTGGCACATAAGGTAAACAGAAGTTCCCGCAAGAAATACAAAGATGGGTGCACAGAAATGTGTTATCCAGCGGGTAAAAAACAACATTGGAAAAGTGGTTTCCATATCGGTGGGACTAAGCGCTGCATCAGCAGCTTTTCCCAAATCTGCCTTATAAAAGAAATCACGGACATGGTCCAGCGCCATAATCACCATTACAAACCCACGAAGAATATCAATAGATTGAATACGGCTGCGGTTATCAGTTAGTTGTTTCATTGTTTTGGTTAGTTAAAAAGACAAAACAAGATAAGTAAATGTCTTTTTTATCTCTGTTTCTGTTTTCCACAATTGCAAAAACAGGCTTTTAAAAATATTGTGATTTCAAAAAACTCCTTATTTTTACCTAAATCTTTCGATCATGAATAAAATCAAACTAACTGCACTACCAATCATTATCTTTTCAGCGATCATTGTGCTTGGCTCATGTCGTCGTGATGACATAGAATCAGAAAGTACATATAGCAGAACTGGAATTGTAATGAGCGGAGCTCAGGAAAACAATCCGTTAAACACTTCTACTGCTATAGGCTCAATGGATGTGAGTTACAGCAAACTTTCCAGAACACTTACTTATAAAGTTAGCTGGTCTGGACTTACAGATTCTGTATCACTAATGCATATTCATGGGTTGGCACCTACAGGTTTTAATAGCGGTACGGTACAAAATATTATTGCTACAAGTTCTTCTATATTCCCTCAAAAAACAAGCGGCAAATTTACATTCGCTAAAAGTGGTAGCCTTTCCGGTAGTTTTTATATTGATGGTGTTGCTGTAAAAGAAGCAGATTTGCTAAATGGGTTCTATTATATAAACATTCATAACAATGGAATAAACCCGAATGGTGGCAATTATGGAGGTGGTGAAATCAGAGGTCAGATTATATTCCAATAATCAGGAAATAAAAATATTTTAAATCCCGTCCCGAATATTTCGGAACGGGATTTTTATTTTGCCTCGAACCAAACATCTTTTTTATTATTCCAATCGCCATTGTAGTTTATAAGAATTTCCTCTCCTTCCCGTATTTCCTGAATTGTTTTTATAGAAATAGTTCTATCCTCAAAATTCATTTCATACTCGCAATTTGATTTCGCTGAATGATTATACACCGGTACCCAGCCCAAAGCCATACAGCATTGCATTCGGTCTGCCCCCCATTCAAAAATATAATCATGCAGTAGCGTTTGATCCAATAATTTTCTTTCTTCTGCATTCATAACGATCACCGGAGCTATTTCTATAATGGTATGTGGGGGTATTTTTTTGTGGGTAAATACGCCACGACCTTTATGAGTTGTTTCTGCCAGAAATAAAGCGGGGTTTATCATATTCACAAAAATATCAAACTCAAATTCAGATAAGCAACTTAAATTTGAACACCTGGAATTATTATGACTGAAATGCTTAGCGGAAATATCACCAATCACTTTGAATACCTGCTGGAAAGCGGCAATGAAGACGCTACCCGGAAATTTCTTGATCATCAGAACATCAGCGATGTGGCGCACCTGATCAATGAATTCCCGGATCAAGAAAGCTTTATCATTACTCATATGCAGACGCACAGGGCAGCCAGTGTTTTTAAAATTTTGGATTTAAGCACACAAAAACAAATTATAAAAGAATTACCTCCGTATAAAACAGCCGAGTTATTAAATGTATTGTCACCTGATGACCGTACAGATTTCCTGGAAGAGCTTCCCAGCAGCGCAGTAAGAGAACTGATTAAACTGCTGGATCCCGAAGAAAGAAAAACAACCTTATCCCTGCTCGGATATCCTGAAGATAGCATTGGCAGGCTGATGACACCCGACTATGTGTACGTATATCCTAATGATACGATTGAAGAAGTGTTTGTTACCATCCGCAAATATGGGAAGGATAGTGAAACGATCAATGTGATATATGTAATAAATGAAAAAGGTGAATTGCTGGATGATATTCGCATTCGTGATTTTATCCTGAGTCAGCCGGATAAAAAAGTATCGGAGCTGATGGATAACAGGGTAGCCTCTTTGAATGCGTATAATGACCAGGAAACAGCCAGTGAAGTTTTTAAAAAAGAAAACAGAGTAGCGTTGCCGGTGGTGAGCAACAGTAATAAATTATTAGGTATTGTTACTATAGATGATATTTTATGGGTGGCTGCCGAAGAATTTAGTGAAGACATGCAGAAGATGGGCGGTACAGAAGCACTGAATGAACCCTATCTTGAAATACCATTACATAAACTTTTTAAAAAACGTATAGTATGGTTAGTCGTTTTATTTCTTGGCGAAATGCTTACGGCATCAGCTATGGCTTATTTTGAAGATGAAATAGCAAAAGCGGTGGTGCTTGCTCTTTTTGTACCATTAATTATATCAAGTGGTGGTAACAGCGGATCGCAGGCATCCACTTTAATCATACAGGCAATGGCAATAGGCGAAATAAAAATTACTGACTGGTGGCGGGTATTGAGGCGTGAAATTATTCAGGGCATTATGCTCGGTTTGATATTGGGTATGATTGGTTTTGCAAGAGTTGTCATGTGGTCAAAAATTTTTCCGGATACTTATGGTCCGCATTACTTACCCATTGCATTTACAGTTGGCTTCTCCTTAATCGGAGTAGTACTTTGGGGTACACTCACAGGCTCAATGCTGCCAATTATTTTAAAAAAATTAGGTGCTGACCCGGCAGTCAGTTCAGCGCCATTTGTTGCAACTTTGGTGGATGTAACGGGGTTATTGATTTACTTTGGTATGGCGTTTTTAATGCTGAAAGGAACATTATTATAAAAAAAATTACACCGAACAAATTAAGATCAGCAAAAGTTTATGTTCTTTAATAGCAAAAAAACTTATCTGATTTCTTTTAGTGTTGAAATATCATTCTTGACAGACAAGAAATGTTTTGCCCCATGTTTTAATGCAAAATTATTTCGTTGATGACCTACCGGAAAATCAAAACAGACCGGGTATTTATAATTTTTTATTTTTTCCAAAACAATTTGCTCCACCGTTTTTCCAAAATCTTCAGTGTCGGGATCTTTTCTTATTTTAAAACCGCCAACAATCAATCCTTTTAATTTTGAAAGTTTGCCGGCCCGTTTCAAATGCCAAAACATACGATCTACGTTATACATATATTCACCGGTATCTTCCACAAATAATATTTTACCATCCGTTTTTAAATCGGATGCTGTACCAGCTAATGTCTCAATCATTTTAAGATTACCTCCAACCAGGATACCCTCCCCTGCTCCCAGTCTGTTGCTTATATTTGGTACAGCAGTGTATTTCATTTTCACACCACTCAAAATCTTTTGAATGGATTCTATAGTTTCAATTTGAATCGGTTCTGCCTTGCTCCAATCATCCGGAAAACTATTGCACATTTTTGAATGAATAGAGGCAATTCCAAAATTCCGGTTCAGATGCGAATGAAAAACTGTAATGTCACTGAAGCCAATGATCCATTTGGGTTTTAATTTAAATTTATTCCAATTCAGTTTATCAATAATGCGCACAGCGCCATAACCACCTCTTGCTCCTAAAATGGCCTTTATCTTTGGATTGTCCAGCAATTGTTGAAAATCATTTGTCCTTTCATCATCAGTTCCGCCGAATGTGAAATCCTTTTTACCTATCGTATCGCCAACCAGAACTTTATATCCCCATAATTCCAAAACGGTGATAGCAGGTTGTATTTCTTCCCATGTTATATATCCGGCAGGTGAAGTGATGCCGATTGTATCTCCTGCTTTTAAATATTTCGGCAATACCGGAAATACAGTTTCTTCTTCATTAAAAACTTCCTTGTTACTAAAAGAAGGTATTGCAATTACAGAAGCCAGCGCCGAGCCGATAAAATGTTTACGGTTCATCCGGAATTATTTTGGGAAAAAGATACGAAGTAAAAGTTTTTTAAACCCGTTTGCTTTTATTCATTAGCCAAATGCAAGCCATATCGCCAGGCGGAGTTTTATAATTGATGGATGCTGGATATTGGTGAGTACTTCAACATATTAATTTCAGATTGTAAGCTTGCGATCTCTTGCAATATTCTTCCACTCTCCTGTTACCAATCCGTTTTCGATTGTATAAACTGAATCATACAAAGCAACGGTTGGGCAAATATGATAAGGCAAACCATATAGGATATCCCCCGTATTATAATGATGCCCCTCGCCGGCCTCTACAACAAGATGTTCTTCACTCTGGCTTATCGCTTTTAATTCCGGTGCATTCAAAAAGAAAACTCTTTTTCCTATTTCATTTTCAGCTGCTACAGATTTATGGCCAAGGTCAAGACATAAACGATTGGATGTTGGTAAAGAAATTACTCTTGTTACTAAAATCGCAGCAGGTAAAAATTTTTGTTCGGGGCAGAGATCAGAATAGCCTTTATCCCAATAAACAAACGTACCGGGGCTGCATTCTACATTTTCTCTTTTACAATGAATGGAAAATGTGGGAGAGCCGCCAACGATAATATTTGATAAACTTAATTTTTCACTCAAAGCCAGCACTGCACTGAATGCAGTATCGCATTTTTCCTTTCGGAGATTAAAATCACTGTCACGTAAATGACCATCATAAGCATGAAGCCCAACTACAGAAATTCCATTTAACGAAGAACAATGTTCAAATAATTCAATTGCTTTTTCACCAGGGCTTATTCCGGTACGGTTCATACCAACATTTAAATCAATATAAACAGATATGACTAACTTATTTTTTTCAAAAACAGCTGACTGCTCATCTGCAGCGGAGATATTATCACTAAGGCAGGAAAATTTTGTATCCGTATATTTTTTTACCAGTGAAACAAATCTTTTCAATTTCGGTCCCAGCGGTTGATAGGCCATTAAAACATCCGGCACATTACATTGAGCAAGCATTTCTGCTTCAGCAATTGTGGCGCATTTAAATTTCTGAATACCGGCCTGCATCATCAGTTGCGTTACTTCTTTTGACTTGTTAGTTTTAATATGGGGCCGCAATTTTTTTACATCACCTGCCATAGTTATTGCAAGCTCAATATTGTGTTTAACTCTTTCCGGGAAAACCACAAGTGCCGGCGAATCCAGATTATCTATATCGCTTATTTCAAACCAGTTGTTCATAACGTTTAGTTTTAATCAATTTCAATTAATACTTTGTACTCAAAGTAAATATAATCTGTTAAACACTCTTGTTTTGACAATGGCAGTTATTCCGGTATTTTTGCAGGCTTATAACTCTAAATAGTATAATGACATTACCCAAACGATATTTAATTACTTCTGCCCTTCCCTATGCCAATGGATTGAAACATGTTGGCCACCTGGCAGGCGCCTATATTCCGGCTGATATTTATGTCCGTTACCTGCGGGCACAAAAAAGGGATGTGGTGTTTGTTTGTGGAAGTGATGAACATGGAACTGCTATTCCGATACAAGCATCAAAAGAAGGAACAACGCCACGTGCCATTATAGATAAATATCATGTGGCAATGAAACAAGATTTTGAAGATTTGGGAATGAGCTTCGATATATATCATCGTACAAGTGACCCGTTGCATCATGAAACTGCCCAGGAATTTTTTACTTATCTAAATGAAAGAGGTGAACTGGAAGTAAAAGAAACCGAACAATACTTTGATGAGGAAGCAAAAACATTTTTAGCAGACCGTTATATAAAAGGCACATGCCCCAATTGCGGAAGCGACCGGGCATTTGGAGATCAATGTGAAAATTGCGGAAGAACACTAAGCCCTGATGAACTGATAAATCCCGTAAGTACGTTAAGTGGCAAAACTCCGATTAAGAAAAAAACTACCCATTGGTATTTGCCATTGGGAAAACATGAAGAATTTTTAAGAGAATGGATACTGAAAGAACATAAAGATGATTGGCGTGCAACCGTAGTGGGTCAATGCAAAAGTTGGATTGAGGGTGGATTATTATCAAGAGCAGTAACAAGAGATTTGGATTGGGGAATAAAAGTTCCAGCCTCCCCAAACCCCTCCAAAGGAGGGGCTTTAGACTCTTCGAAATCAGATATACATTATGATTATCAAACTGCAGATCCATTTATTTATGGAGTACTGAAAGATTTTGTGAAAGAACATCGAAGTAATCCGACTGAGGCAGAAAATATATTGTGGGGAATATTGCGTGGCAAACAATTGGATGGATTTAAATTCAGAAGACAACATATTGTCAGTTCTTATATCGCCGATTTTGTTTGTTTATCAAAAAAAATAATTATAGAAGTTGATGGATTGATTCATCAGGCACCAGAAAATAAAAAGAGTGATGCAGAGAGAACTACTGAACTTAATAAATTAGGTTTTGAAGTAATTCGTTTTAACAATGAAGAAATAATAAGTGATACCGATAATGTTTTAAACAAAATTTTAGACCGCCTAAATAAAAGAATGGTTAACGTATTGGAGTCTGAGAACCCTCCTTTGGAGGGTAGGGAGGCTGGAAAAGTACTTTACGTCTGGTTTGATGCTCCCATAGGATATATCAGTGCAACAAAACAATGGGCTATTGACAACAATAAGGATTGGAGACCTTATTGGAATGATCCGGAAACCAAGCTTGTTCATTTCGTAGGAAAAGACAATATCGTTTTCCATTGTATCATCTTTCCAATAATGCTGAAACTCCATGGAAATATTTTACCGTCAAATGTACCAGCAAACGAGTTTTTAAATCTGGAAGGCGATAAAATGAGTACCAGCCGTAACTGGAAATTGGATATGAGAGATTATATCAATGATTTTGTAAAAAAAGAAAATGGTGGCGGTCAGTGTGTGGATATGCTTCGTTATTATTTAACTCAAATAGCTCCGGAAACTAAAGACAGTGAATTTACCTGGAAAGGATTTCAGGATGCAGTAAACAGTGAACTGGTGAGCATCTTTGGAAATTTTGTAAACAGAACATGGGTGCTGATGCATAAACTTTGCGGTGGCAAAGTACCTAAACTGCATGAGGAATTATTAGATGACGATGATAGAACAATCATAAAAAGTATTGAGCAATCCGCTATCAATATTCAGCATTCAATTGAAGAATTTCATTTTCGTGAAGCTTTATATGAAGTCATTGATCTTTCCAGAAAAGGAAATCAATATATGCAGAAAAAACAACCCTGGATTGTTGCAAAATCCATAAATGAAAACCCGGATTCACAAAAATTGATTGACAATTGCCTGCATTTATGTTTACAGTTAACAGCAAATCTTGCCGTACTTATTAATCCCTTTTTACCTAACACATCAAAGAAAATGCTGGGCATGATGAAAGTAGTAGATAGGATGATTGATTGGGAAAATGCTGGTAAAATAAAATTATTGAGTGTTGGGTATAGTTTAAGGGCGCCAGAATTATTATTCAGGAAAATTGAAGAAGAAGAAATTACTTTTCAAATTGAAAAATTAAAAAGCGGATTGATAAAATCAACTGAAACTAAAAAAATGGAAAACAAATCTGAAACACCTGCTGAAAAAACCGGAAAACCTGAAATTCAATATGATGATTTTGCAAAGCTTGAATTAAAAGTCGGGACTGTTATAGCAGCAGAAAAAGTTGAAAAAGCGGATAAACTTTTAAAAATATCCGTTGACCTGGGAACAGAAACCCGGACAATTGTTTCTGGAATTGCATTGCATTATAAACCCGAAGCAATAATTGGCAAACAGGTAACGGTTGTCACCAATCTTGCACCAAGAAAAATGAAGGGCATCGAAAGCCAGGGTATGATATTAACTTCTGAAGATTCTAAAGGCAACCTGAAGTTTATTAATCCCAATGAAATAACAGAAAACGGATCAACCATAAGCTGAATTTATGAGTAAGAAAAGAATGATTTGGACGTTTGTTTTAATTGGAGTTGTACTGGTTGCATTTTATATATATAAAGAATATACCCGAACAAATAAAGATCTTTCGAAACTAAAAGCTGATATAAAAATATCCGCCGTTGATTTGATTCATGCATTTGAAGTGTCCGATTCAACAGCAAACAAAAATTTTATTGATAAAATAATTGATGTTACTGGCAATGTTAAAGTATTGGAAAAAGATGATAGCGGCGGCTATACAATTGTACTTGGAGATATTGCCAGCTTATCTTCGGTTCGATGTTTGGTTGATAGCAATCATCGCAGTAATGCATCCCTTCTTCAACAAAACTCGACTATAACAATACGGGGTATGTGTACAGGATTTAAAAAAAATGAACTGCTTGGTGAAAATCTTGGCTCGGATATAGAGCTGACACGATGTGTAGTTATAAAAAAATAAAATCCAAATACATGTTTAAACTGATTTTATTTATATTTTTTACTTTTTTATTGAATAATGTAAATGGTCAATCTGTACAGACCATCGGGGAGGGAAAATATTTTACCAAAGCCGGTAAAATTTCTTTTTTTTCTAAAACTTCAATGGAAAATATTGATGCCACAAATAAATCCACAGCTTGTATTCTTAATCCCAAAACAGGAGATTTACAGTTTGGAGTATTGATGAAAAGCTTTGAATTCAAAAAAGCGTTGATGCAGGAAGATTTTAATAAAAATTTTATTGAAAGCAAAAAATTCCCGAAAGCAGAATTTATTGGGCAGTTTACAAATAATGACGAAATAAAATATACTATTGACGGAACCTATTCAACCAGGGTGAAAGGTAAACTTACCCTGCATGGGGTTACAAGAAATCTGGAAACTTCAGGAATCGTAGTAATAAAATCCGGAAAAATTTCTTTATCATCGACATTTAATATTCTTTTGGCAGACTATAAAATAAAAGTTCCAAAAGTACAGCGCAGTCAAATATCGGATACAATTAAAATTACGGTTGAATGCAATCTTGAACCACTGAAATTGTAATAGTATTTTTTTAAGAATAAACCGGAAAGCTTACATATAGTGTACAACCATTTCCCGGATAAGTATCAATGTTAAATTCTCCGTTCAATACATTTACACGGTTGGCAATATTAGTAAGTCCAATGCCTTTTGTTTTTACTTCATCAGCTTTAAATCCAACCCCATCATCGCTTATGATTAGTTGAATTCTGTCATCCTTACGGGTAAGACTGATATTTACTCTTTCTGCATTTGCATATTTACGGATGTTATTGCTTTGCTCCTGTACGATTCTAAATACCATTAGTTTTTGTTCGTCAAATAATGAATCTTCCAATTCATTATCAAATTCAAAGCTGACAGGTATATCGCTTAACTGGCGAAATGAGTTAACAATTTCCTGAATACTCTTTTTTAAACCCAATACTTTTACTAATGATGAATTCAGTTTCTTAGAAAGCTTTCGTATTTCTTCCACTGCCATCAGCTGATATTCTTCTGCTTTGGAAAGCAATTCGTCTCTATTAGCCGGTTGCTTACGAGCCATATTGATATAGAGTTTTGTACTCATCAACAATTGATTAACGTTATCATGCAGTTCTTTACTGATATTGTCCCGTTCTTCTTCCTGAGCAGCGATGGTTGTTTTATTGATCAGACGTTGTTGTTTTATTTTTTCATTCAACAATTGATTTTCTAATTTTTTTCTTTCAGTTACGTCTTGTATTGCGCCAATTATACGAATTGGTTTTCCATCGCGGTACATAAAAGATCCTTTGTCGTAAAATGTTTTATACGTTCCATCAGCGCATAAAAAACGGTATTCATCCTCCCAGGTCTGCTGATGACCACTCATATAATCCGAAACTTTTTTCTGAACTCTTTCTTTATCCTCAGGATGCACTTTATTAAACCACCAATCCAGGTCGGAATGTATTTCATTCATTGAGTAGCCGGATAGCTTAATAAAATTCGAGCTACGGTATATTTCATTTGTTTCCAGATCCTGGTCCCAAATTGCATCACTGCTGGCATTGGCTATATGAAAGAACCGATCATTCGATTTTTTTAAAGCTTCAACTGTGTTTTGTTGATCCGTAATATCAAAAGCCTGAAATCCGATTAAACGTTTAATCGATTTTACTGGTATATTAAACCTGTAAAGGGCAAATTGACCGATCGTACCATCTGCTCTGTCAGCTTCTGCTATGATAAAAGCAGGTTCGCCTGTTTCAATAAATTTCTTGTTATTCTTTAAAAATTTATCAGTAATTGTTTTTGAAAATATTTCTTTCACATGCAGTTGCCTGTCCCCTTCCTTTAAATGATGAGCCGCAGCAAATAATGAATTAAAATAAATTAAAGACCCTTCTTCATCACATATCCAGGCGTAAGCAGTACTATTATTCATAAACGTTCGGAACAATGCTTCATTTTCTTTGATTCTGTCATTTGCATGTTTAATAGCGGTTATATCATTAAAACTTGCAACTACAGCTATTGTTTTTCCATTCTCAATAATTGCCTGCGAATTTACCAGTAACCAGGTAATTTTTCCGCCGGGTTGTTCTATGCCCATAGTTACACTCTGTTGGGGGATGCCTGTTTGTAATGTAATAATTGCCGGAAATTCAGTTAGAGGAAATAGTGTGCCATCTTCCTTAATTGCATTCCAACTTGGGCTGGCAGTTACTTTACCAAGCAATTCTTTCTGCGAAAGTCCAAGAATTTCAGCTGCCCGGTTATTGCAAGCCCCAATTTTTCCATCTGCATTAATCATCATTACACCTTCAAACAAAGTATCAATGACCGTTTGATATTTTGTCTCGGCCTGAATTAATTTTTTATCTTTTAATTTTTCATCCGTTATATCTTTTGTAACAATTACACAGCCTGAAATATTATTTATATCATTATAAACCAACGTAGCTGCCGTATTAAGTATAAAACGCTTAGTATCGAACCGCTCATAAATCACATCCCCACTCCAGAAACCCTTCTCCTGAATTTGGGTAATAACATTATTCAATGATGACTCAGGGAAAGTAATATTGATTATTTCAAACAATAATTTTCCTTTAGCCTCTTCTCCATTTCTGCCAAAAAGATTTTCTGCTGCCGGGTTCCATCCAGTAACATTAAATGTTTGATCGGTTAAAATAATAGCATCGGTGATACCCGTAAATACGTTGTTGATCAGGTCAGGCGATTTATAACTGACAGAGAGTTTATCAGCAGAAATATTACTGCTGGAAGGTTGGTGTTTCATGGATAATTATGATCGTCTTAGTAGAAAAGTTGATTTAAGTATTTTAAAACGAGTGTTAAGATACTTTTAATATGCAGTAACCCTGAGTTGTAACATAATTCATACTAAACAAACCGTGATTCTACTAAATAGCAGCACGTTCTTTTACCAGTTTTTAAGTAAACCCTTAACCTGTATCAAGATGTCTGCATACGAAATTCTTCAGGTAGGTTTTCGCTTTTCTTTAATTAATCGAATCATGACCTTCCAAAAATCACTTATCTTCGATTTCATTATAGTTGTTTAACTAACTAAATTTTTTATGTCAAAAAGAATAATAAAAAAAGTCGCTGTATTAGGCAGCGGAGTTATGGGTTCACGGATTGCTTGTCATTTTGCTGGCATCGGACTTCAGGTTTATTTGTTTGATATTGTTCCGAAAGAAGCAGTAGAAAGTACTAAACCTGCTGAAAGAAACAAATTAGTAAATGATGCATTGGCAGCTGCTATCAAAAGTAACCCCTCACCTGTCTATCATAAAAATGTTATAAAGAAAATAATAACAGGAAATTTTGAAGATGATTTAAAAAAAATTGCTGATTGCGATTGGGTAATAGAAGTTGTTGTGGAGCGATTGGATATCAAACAACAGCTTTTTGAAAAAGTAGAAAAATATCGTAAGCCCGGTACGCTGATTACTTCTAATACTTCGGGCATTCCTATTCATATGATGACAGAAGGCAGAAGCGAAGATTTTAAAAAACATTTTTGTGGTACACATTTTTTTAATCCTCCACGCTATTTAAGACTTCTGGAAATTATTCCAACTTCATTTACGGATTCGGGAGTTGTAGCTTTTTTAATGAACTACGGTGATTTGTATTTGGGTAAAACGACTGTTTTATGCAAAGACACACCTGCATTTATTGCCAACCGTGTTGGTGTATTTAGTATGATGGCCATTATGAATATTAAAGAGAAATTACAACTCAGTATAGACGAAGTTGATGCTTTAACCGGACCAATCATTGGAAGGCCAAAATCTGCCACCTTCCGAACCGGCGATGTAGTAGGATTAGATACATTCGTCAAAGTTGCAAAAGGGGTGGCAGAAAATTGTCCGGAAGATGAAGCAATAGAAGTATTTAAAATTCCAGTTTGGTTAGACACAATGGTAACCAATAACTGGCTTGGCGATAAAACAGGTCAGGGTTTTTTTAAGAAAACTAAAGGGGCTGGAGGTGAAAAAGAGATACTAACGTTGAATTTACAAACAATGGAATATGGTGCAAGGGTAAAACCAAAATTTGCAACTCTTGAAACAGCCAAACCAATTGATGATTTATATACCCGGTTAAAAATGCTATGTAGCGGCACAGATAAAGCAGGTGATTTTTATCGCCAGTTTCATTACAGCTTATTTTCTTATATCTCTCACCGCATTCCAGAAATAAGTGATGAACTCTATCGGGTTGATGATGCAATGATGGCAGGCTTTGGCTGGGAGATTGGAGCTTTTGAAAGTTGGGATGTATTGAATGTAGCAAAAACAACAGAAGCAATGAAAGCTGCAGGATTTAAAGTAGCTGCATGGGTAGAAGAAATGATTGCAGCCGGAAATAAATCATTTTATAAAATAGAAGCTGGAAAAAAACTATGTTATGATACAGCATCTAAAACATATAAGCCCTTACCCGGCGGCGATGCTTTTATTGTAATGAGCAATCAAACAGATAAACAAATCTGGAAAAATGCAAGTTGCCGGTTATATGAATTGGGCGATGATGTATTAGGCTTGCAATGGTTTACAAAAATGGGAAGTATAGGGGGTGATGTACTTGCTGGTATTCAAACAGCAATTGACAAAGCAGAAAAAAATTATAAAGGATTAGTGATCGCAAATGAAGGAACAAACTTTTCAGCCGGTGCAAATGTAGGAATGATTTTTATGCTGGCGATAGAACAGGATTATGACGAAATAGACATGGCTATTAAACTATTTCAGAATACAATTATGCGGGTTCGTTATTCTTCCATTCCGGTTGTAGTAGCCCCGCATGGTCTGGCATTGGGTGGTGCATGTGAAATGAGTTTGCATGCAGATAAAGTAATACCAGCTGCTGAAACTTATACCGGATTAGTAGAAGTTGGAATAGGTGTAATACCTGGTGGGGGTGGTACAAAAGAATTTGTATTGCGTGCTGCTGATGAAATGCACGAAGATGAACCGGAAACAATCACCTTAAAAAATCGTTTCTTATCAATAGCAACGGCAAAAGTGGCTACATCTGCATTTGAAGGATTTGATTTAGGTATTTATAGAAAAGGATTGGATGAAGTATCCATGAATCAAAGTCGCAGAATAGCTGAAGCAAAAAAATCGGTGATTGAAATTTACGATGGCGGTTATACAATGCCGGTACAAAGAAATGATATAAAAGTTTTAGGCCGCTCTGCACTGGGAGCGTTATATGCAGGTATCAATGGAATGTGGAAAGCTAACTATGCAACAGACCATGATGTAACCGTTGCAAAAAAATTAGCATATGTAATGTGCGGTGGCGATTTAAGCGAGGCGCAATTCGTGTCCGAACAATATTTGCTGGATTTGGAAAGAGAAGCATTTTTAAGTTTATGTGGCGAAAAGAAAACGCTGGAAAGAATACAGAGTGTATTGAAAGGTGGTAAGCCGGTGAGGAATTAAAAAATAACTGATGAATTTTTATTGAATTGTTAGAATAAATAACCCGTTTTAATTTTTTTATACCCTTTGATCTGAACTATGCCGGTTTTTTCTGAACCCTTGCTTTCTCTTTACGGCTATACCATATATAGTTTATTATTTCCTTAGTTGTATTGAGGTGATTCTCCATTAAATCAGGTCTAAAAATCTCTGTTTTACCATTTTCAATCCTGCTAACACGAGGATCAGCAACTGCATAAGTATAAAATACGTTTAATAATACTTTGTCCATTTCCATTACACTATCATAAAGAATAAAAATGCCCATAACCCTGGAACGGCTGGATGAGTCTGCTAAATAGATATTTATCAAATGCCAAAAAGCCTTCTTTAATTCCATCCCTTTCATTAAAGTTAAAGCAGCGGGCCAATCATATTTATCTGGGTAAACAGATTTTCTTAATGCAGAGTCTTTAAATGCTAATAAAACTTCCTGCCTCACATATAATGAATCCTTTTTTTGTTCTACTGACATATCTAAAAGATCACTGGCCCATTTAGTCCAATACTCTCGGCTTTGATGACTCGTATCAATGGGCATTACAGCAGGTGGCTGCTGGCAATAACCCAGCAGCCACAATACTGTAAATAAAATAATCAGCCCAAATCTCATTTAAATGGCTTTTTGGCTTTTTCTTTTTCTGTTGAATTCGAAATGTTCAATTTCATCTCAATAGCCTTTAATCTTTCGTCATTTGAATCAGCTTTTTGTTGCAATTCTTTAATGATTTGTAAGAAACCATTGTTATGAACACCTACTACCGTATTAACCATTTTAGGTCCTTTACTCTCGTTTGTGGTCCAGGAACGCCCAACTGCTAATTTATAATCTTCCACTTTCATATTCTCTGGATTAACTGCAACACCATAACCTGAAATTTCACTCTTTGCAACAATATAATCACCTGCTTGTACCGGACCCATAATTTTTACAGGTATCTGTCCCATGAAAGCAATATTATTTCCCATTGGTAATTTACCTTTTTCAGGAACATTTCCAAGAACAATAGGTTTATGAGAAACAGCCATAATCTGTTCGGCACCGGTTAAGTCTTTAGTGATCTTTCCTCCTTTAACTGCAACAATATCCCCATAGCTTATTTTTTCTTTGGGATCTGCTCTTTCCAGCCACTCTGCATAATCACCATTACCGGAGCTATATTCAATTCCCATATTAGAAAAATCATAACCAAATTGTATTGTTGTTGAAAGAGACTTGGCTGCTAATTTGACAAAAGAAAATGGTCCAACTGTACCAGCGTCTTCATCAACACGGGCTAAAAATGATTCTGCAGTAGTTATAAACCAGGGCACATCAAAATAATTGGTAAACCACTCTCCGATTGACTGGCCTCTTATAGCTCCGGCCTTAGTTCCGTTCTTATCATAAAAACCTATAAACTCATTGTCATTTGTTAACGGATCATTTACAGCATCCCATGGAAATGTAAAATCAATACTAAGATTACCTAATGGCCCCGGATTAATTGGAGTAATTGTAGGTATGTTTGGAATAGCTGGTAATATCAAATCAGGTATTTTGGGTATTTCAACTTTTGGCAACACTGGCATAGCTGTAAATTGTCCAATTAATGTTTGAGGCGCTAATAGTTGTTTTGCATCAGAAACATGAAGCGACGGAACCGTAACGATTACCAAATCAACTTCTGGCGTATTCAGTGCAGGCAAATTAACTGCTGGAGTTGTGAGAGGCCCAAATTTAATTGGTAATCCTAATCCATCATTGATTGGTTTCGTTAGATCAAAAGGCAATTTTAATGCAGAATTGATTGGTGTTGCCAGATTATAAGGAAGACTCAACGCAGTATTGACTTTTCCAATACCATCATTTACTTTATTTATTACAATATTTGTAATATCCACGAGCTTAGAAGCGAGCAATTGTGCAACATTTTCCATATCACTTAATAAACCAGTACCTGCATCTTCTAAAAGATCATCAGCACTAAATGAACCTTTAGTATTTATCAAATTATTAAAATAATTCTGAAATGCGGTAGTCGTATTAGCAAATGGATTTTGACTAAAACTAGGAAGGGTGAAAGCACTTGTACCCTGGCTTGGATGAAGAGCATGCCTTCTGCCCAATGTTATTTTGATTCCATCCCCATTCCCATTGTTTGTGTTTTCAAATGTAGCCAGGTATCCCGTGGAGTTATCAGTGATATCAATAGATTTACCTGTAACTCCATCTACAGCAAGATTTTTTAAAGTAGCTAAGCCCGTTACATTAAGTGCACCTCCTACATTTAGATTTTTTTCAATACCCACACCACCTTCTACTACCAAAGCACCATCATCTTTGGTGTTAGATTCTGTTACATCATTCAGTGCTACAAGTTTTTCGACAGTTAATGATCCAGTCAGGTTCGTAGCTTTCGTGTTATTTACATTCAGCACATCATTCAAATTCGTGGCTTTGCCAACAGTTAGTGTTCCAGACAAGTCTGTTGCCTTCACATTCGCCACTGTAAAGTTTCCATTATTTACTGTAGCACCCGATGTCGTATTCAAATTCACATTACCTTTTACATTTACATCACCCGTACTTAAAACATTCATTCTTTCTAATCCATTTGTTTTAATGATTAGACTTTTATCATCTGATGTGCCGAGGTAATCACTAGGCATTACACCAGAGTTACCTTTTGTGGTCCAGGGTGAAGAAGGAGTAGGGCCAGCATCTCTATTGGCTACACCTGTATTGTTTGTAGAAATGCTGTTTGCTGTTTCTGCATGAAATGCATAAGGCACAGCTAATAATTTACTGCTGCTGATGATAGTAAAGCTTCCCTTGAGGTTATCAGCAATGGCTACTTCCATCCAGATATTTTGCGAACTCCATGGAACGTTTTTGAAAGCTGATTTGTTACCAGCACCTTCACCAATTACAAGATTAAATAATCCAAGTTCATTTGTTTTTACGTTATGTATTTCACTGTAATGAGTAACGGCAGTATTATTTTGCTGACTTGTAAGTGAAATTCGTAAAACAATTTGTTCATCAGACAGTATCTCCCCTTTCAGGTTTCTTGCCACTGCCTGATACTTCATGCCCTGTGGTATCTGCTGTGCAAGCAGTGCCAAAGAAAAAATCATAACAGTTAGTAGAGTAATTATTTTTTTCATAACTCAATTTTTTATTTTTTAAGATTTTTTATTCTGCTTTTACAATTTTGAAAGCCTGGATGGTCATCCCGGTTTCATTTCGTACATCCATTAAATAAACCCCTGATGCAAGATGCCCCATTTCGATACGAACAGAAAAATCAGTACCGTACACCTGCTTTGACAGAATTTTTTTTCCACTCATGTCATATAAGGCAAGTGAAAATTTTTCATTTTCTTTTGCTTTGACAGAAACATTGACAAATGACTTTGCCGGGTTGGGGGCTAACAAAATCTTGTAGCCGGATAAGATACCTACTATTGATTCCGGTTTTGGCGGGGAATGAAAACTCTTTACCATTAACACGGGTTGGTGAAACCCCTGCGTGTAGAGATTTTTCTCTGTTGTAATGGTTTCCACAGCAAATTCTCCAAGAGTCCATTCCAAAGAAATTTTATCTGTATTGGAGATTCCTCCAGCAGACGCAATTACATTTTGTTTTAGATCCTGGGAATAAGAGTTCTGCAGAACACAAAATACAAACAAAGAAAAAAGGATTACTTTTTTCATGAGCAATTGTTTTAGTGACTTAATAAAATTTTCCGAACAGAATTATAAGGTATAAATATGAAAAACTTCGGAAGGAATTAAATTGGAAAGGATTTATGCGTTGAAACTATGAAAATTATTTAACACTAAAAAATAGTAAAACTACTTGCCTGTTTTTATTCAAGATGATCAATGGCTGATTTAGTGGCAGGATACAGAAAAATAAAACTAGCTTGTTGAATTTTCTTTGCACTTACAGTAAAACTTTTTAATACTTCAATACTCATTTTACCAAGAATAATTTTAAGTAATTAGGAAAAAACATGAATAGTAATAAAAAAACACCCCTTTCCTTTTCTGCTATTTGCAAAATGAATTGTTAGTTGGGAGCAGCAGCATTAAATATTCCGGATTCATTTTCATTATTCATTGCGAGTAGTAAACGCTGGAGAGAATTCAGAGCATTCTTAAATCCGGAAAGCCATTGAGAAATTAATATTTAACAATTATTAATTTTTAATCAATAATTTTAAAGGCGTTGAACGATCAACGTCTTTTTTTATGGCATCAAGAAGAATTATCTACTACAAACTGCAAATACTTCTCAATATCACCATCATCTGGGTGGTTTTTGCTTTTTTATTTTTATACAATATCGTATTTATAGAATTGGATTTTAAAAATCATAGATCCCTTTTTCTCTTTTCACTCGCATTTGCCATCGTGGGTTTTATTGTTTCAGCAACATTTTTATTTTATTTAAAAAATGCATTTAGAAACTATTCATTCTGGATATCTATTTTACTAAAAATGGGATTGACCTTTGCTTTATTTGTAGTTGTCGCTTTTTTATTGCTTGCTGTTTATTTTGTATTTAGCCAACATGAATCCTTTAATACGTTTACAGATTCGTTTTACAAGGAAGTGTTCCTAACCCGTGCATTTCTTATTTTTATGATTGACCTGGGAATAATGACATTACTCACTATTTTTATAATAGAAGTAACCGATAAGTATGGCCCCGGCGGATTCTGGAGTTTGATAGTTGGCAAATACAGTAAACCAAAAATTGAAAACCGGATTTTTATTTTTCTTGATATTAATGATGCTACTACCATTGCAGAAAAATTAGGCCACACAAAATATTTTCGCCTGCTGCGAGAATTTTTTTCTGATATTACAATTCCCATTCTTGCAAACGGCGGTGAAATTTATCAATATGTAGGCGATGAAATAGTTTTATCCTGGAAAAATACTCCATTAAATAAAATACGATGTTTGAAATTTATCAGGCATGCTTATTTTGTTGTAAAAAGAAAAGAGAACAGATATATTAAACGGTTTGGAATTGCTCCGTCCTTTAAAACTGGAATACATGCCGGTGAGGTAACAGCAGGTGTAATTGGAATTGTAAAAAAAGATTTGGTGTATAGCGGCGATACGTTAAATACCACCGCTCGTATTCGTAGCAAATGCCATGAATTGAATCAGCAGTTTGTACTTTCCGGCGATTTTCTTCATGATTTTCATACACCCCACTCCTATCAGATTACTGAAATTGGTGAAATGGAATTTAAAGGACGTGTAGAAAAAGAAAAATTATATGCTTTAATTTTTGAATAATAATTCAGTTATAAATACGAGACAGGTTTGTATATGGGCGAAATAGAATTAGACATCTACCATCATCAACTTATTATATATAGTAATATTATTACCTATGGCAATGCAGTAACTACAGAACTCACAGAACAAATACGGGAAGAAATAGAAACACTATGGAATGAACCTGCTGGCTATTCAGTATTGAAAGAAGTAAGATTGAATATTGTCTTTAAAATTAATGCGTGGATGCAAAACGAAATTACTCCCTTAGAAATATATCAAAACCTTGATCCCCGCAATAATTATTTCCGGATTGAAGAATTTGCTTATGGTAATATTTCATTTGTAGATGGATTGAAATGTAATAGCGGATATTTTAAATCAGAAAATTTATACAAAGGATCCACGACTGCGGCACATGAATATGGGCATACAATGGGTTTAGATCATCCACCTGATTTGGATATCCGGGGATTAGGCGTACCGGGAATTATGTATCCCAGAGGTACATTAGTTGATCCCCAATTTCAATATGATGCCCGTAAGCCGGCCGGACTACCGGGCGGCACCCTACATCCGATGTATAGAAAAGTTTTACAATCAGATATTGAAAACTTAAACCTCCACAAATTAGAATACTTACAAGGAAAATCTATACTAGGAGAATTTACAAGTGTATTTCATTCCAACCATGCAGATGGTGAAGTCTGACGATTTTTATTTTTCGCCCAATTTTTGCATTGCCGATTGAATTGTTGGAAATTGAAATAAAAAACCAGTGTCCTCAATTTTTTTAGAGCTGACTGTTGCACTTTTCAAAATCTCCATACTCATTTCGCCCAACATTATTTTTAAAATCAAGGATGGAACATACAATGGGATAAAGAATTTTCTTTTGACTTTTGCCAAATTCAATGTCAATTCTTTATTTGAAACCGGGTTTGGTGCAACAGCATTATAAACACCACTCATTTTTTCATTTTCAATTGCATACAAAAACTGGTTTACCAGATCATCGATATGAATCCAGCTTATTATCTGTTTGCCATTTCCTAAAATAGTTGCCAGGCCAAATTTCAATGGTTTATTAAATTCTTTAATTGCACCACCCTCATTACTCAATACAATTCCAATTCTAAACTTCACTAATCTTTTTCTAAAAGCTGAAACAGGATCAATGCTTTCTTCCCATTGTTTACATACGCTTCCGAGAAAATCGGTAGAAGCCGCATCTGTTTCGACAAATCCACTCCGCTCTCCTTTTGTAAAATCGTTTTCCCCATAATACCCAATAGCGGATGAGCTGATAACCGCTTTTACATTGCTCCCATATTTACTGATCGCATTAACAAGTACTGCAGAGCTGTTAATCCGGCTGTCAATTATTTCTTTCTTTCTTATATCAGTCCATCTTTTTTCTGCAACGGATGCTCCGGCAAGATGAATTATAAAGTTTGCTTTTTTAATTGATTCTATATCAATCGTATTATTTTCAATATCCCATGCTGCATAACTCAATTGTTTGCTTGAAGAATTCTGTTTACCGGGAGTTCTTGATAGTACAATCACTGAATAACCTCTTTCCATCAACACTTTTACAAGTATTTTGCCAATTAAGCCTGTACCGCCTGTAATTAATACTGTTTCCATTTTGATAAAATTAATAAAACTCTCTTACCATTCATTTAATTTATTCATTCAAAGAAACAAAAAACATATCTTCATCCTGAAATAATTTTAATTATGAGTTCAGTTCTCACTATTGATAACATTACAAAATTCTATGGCCCAGTTCGTGCATTAAATGAGGTTTCATTTGAAGTTCCCAAAGGTTCTGTGTTTGGAATACTGGGGCCTAATGGAAGTGGTAAAACAACTTTGCTAGGCATTGTTATGGATATTCTGAAACCTACAAAAGGAAATTTTTTATGGAATGGCAAACCGGGATCAAATGAACAACGCAAACAAATAGGCACCTTACTGGAAACGCCAAATTTTTATCATTACCTGAGTGGTGAAAAAAATTTAAAGATTGCTGCTGCCATAAAAGAAAAAGGAAAAGAAGATATTCCGATGGTGCTTGAAAAAGTAAATCTGTTTCAGCGGAAAGATTCAAAATTCAGTACGTATTCGCTTGGAATGAAACAACGGCTTGCAATAGCATCCACCTTGCTTGGCAATCCAGATATTCTTGTTTTTGATGAGCCTACTAACGGACTAGACCCGGCTGGCATTGCCGAAATCAGGGAACTGATGAAAGATTTAAGCAGGCAAGGCAAAACAATCATCATGGCAAGCCATATACTGGACGAAGTGGAAAAAGTTTGTACTCATGTTGCCATTATTCAAAAAGGTGTTTTAAAAACTGTAGGAACTGTAAATGAAGTGTTATCTGCAACTGCTGGTGATACTATTAATATTTTAGAAATAGAAATTGCAACAGACAATATTGTTACACTTGAAAACCTATTAAAAGACTTGCCTGGAATATTAAAAATTCAGAACACGGGAGTAAGCTTATCAGTACAATGCAATGAAACGATAACGCCTTCTGCAATTAATAAATTTTGCTTTGAAAAAGGAGTTGTATTAAGTCAGTTAACCCTTAAGAAGAAAACCCTGGAGAAAAGGTTTCTTGAAATTACCGGCAACCAAAGTGATCGTTAAACAAAAAAAAGTAAATCATGTTTAAGTATTTGCAAATAGAATGGATGAAAATAAAAAACTACAGGGTGTTCCAGGTATTTTCTGCTCTTTACCTGGCAGGCATACTTATGATCATCTATATTTTTTATCGAGTTTACCTCCGGTTAATCGGAAGTATTCAAGAAAGTATGACGGGTGTAAAAACAGAGGGTAGTGATCTGTTTGGTTTATTCTCTGCAGAAAACATCTGGGCCACTGTTTGTTTTTCCACCAGTTTTTTATTGTACCTCCCCGGCATGGTTATCATTAATCTTTTTATCAATGAAGTGAATTTTAAAACGCACCGGCAAAATATTATCGATGGTTGGAAACGGGAAACATTTATTTATACTAAAATCAGCCTGATCGTTTGCATTTCACTTGTTATTACAGCCATGAATCTGATAGCCACTTTAATTATGTGCCAGATTACAAATACTGCTTTTTCATTTTCCGGAATCGAAATACTCGGTCTTTCATTTGTTCAATCTTTTGTGTATTTAATGTTTGCATTACTGCTGGCTACTTTTTTCAGAAGAAGTGGCATTGCTATTATCGTTTTCTTTGTTTACGGGCTGCTGCTCGAATCACTTTTTATATGGCTGTTTAATAAAATTATACCCGGGATGGGATATTTTTTACCATTACAGGTAGCTGACTCGCTGGTCATATTTCCAAAATTAAGAAATGAAATTTACAGCAATCTTCCGGGCAATGAAATTATGCTGATTGCTGCACTGGCATTTGCAGGCTTATATATTTATCTCACGGTAAGAAAATACAAATATGATGATTTGTAGTTTTTTTACTATAGCATCTTAACATTGTAAGCAACTTTACTGGACAAACCTAAGAATTTGAAATGAAGAAGAAAATAAAATGGGTTTTACTATTATTAAGTTGTGGGCTTTTACTTTTCTTCGTTTATATCTTATACATTTTTTCAACATTCAGTTTTGACGATGGCAAACACTATTCAAAGCAAGACTTAATAGACAACTATAAGCAAAAGATTATGCAAATTGCTGACTTGAAAAATTATGTTAAGAAAATTGTACCTGTTAACAAGTCCGTGGACATAGAATTTGACGGCAACAAAAGGCTTTTCATTTTTCATCTAGTGGACAATGGAAATTATGATAGTAATTGGGATTTAAAAGTAAACTCTAGTAAAGCAGACACACTTTTGAGAAAACTAAATTGGACAAGAGCAACTTTAAAAACACTTAAAGAAAAATTAGACGCAGCAAATTGTATTTCCATAAAAAGTGGCGAGCCTTGCAATATTGGTTTTCAGCGAAGTGGTATGGGCAAATATTATTATACCCTATTTGACAATCGAATCCCAGACAGTTTGAAAAACAAATACAATGACAGTTGTACATATATTCTTTACACAGACAAAGTAGTTTTAGAATATGGTGGTGGCGCAATTGGACCCGAATGTTTTCCAATAAAATAATTGGCAGATAAAAAAACCCTCCGATAGAAATCGGAGGGAACAACTAAAAACACTAGCCTATTTTATTTCATTGGAACGGGCTATGTATACGAGATCGTTTAATCAAAAACTTTTAATCAGGCTTTTTCCCATCTAAAAAAGTATTGATTGTACTGAGGGTGGCTTTGTTATCACCTTCTTTTTTTACTTCTATGTTACTATAAAAATTTTCGGCGGCAGAGAAGGAATTATATAATTCCATATTGCGGCGGATATATGCCGGCACAGTTTCAAACTCATTATTGGGATCGGTTGCGCTAAAATTGAACGAGAGATTGCGCAACTTCTGCAGTCGTTCGGCTGCCCTACGTTTTTGAATTTCCGTTTCGTTCTCCATCGGAGATTCCTCAATGGAAGTGTTCAACGGTGCTTGAGTTTGTGGCGCCATCGGCATATCCGCCGCTGGAATTTCATCACGCATTACCAATTGCAGTTCGGGAAGAAATTCTTCCTCTTGCTGCGGGGGTATATGCGAAATAGGTTTTTCAGCAGAAGTTATTGAGGTGATTTCCTCTGGTTTGCTTTCTGCATAGATATTAGACGGCCTGGCCAAATAGCCCCCTGATGCAGCTGACACCGGGGCAGTTATTTCGAAAATAGATTTTACGTTGGGATTGTTTTCAGAAGGGCTGGATGCTATGCTTGTACGAATTTTCGAAACTATTGCATCCTGTTTTATTTCCAATTCTTTTTTATCAACAGTAATACTACGGCTATATTCATTGGTAAAATTACTTTCAACAGTTTTGGGTGTAAGTTCCCAATGTATAATTGTTGATGCATCGTTTTTCATTTCTTTTTCATATTCCATTTCTATTTCATCTTCATCCAGCATCATCATTGCCGATATGGGTTCATCACAAATAGAAGTATCCATCAGGGTAGGAATTAAATAATCCGGAAGAATTATTTCTTCAGTTTTTTTGGGTTCCTCATTTTTAATTACTTCTTTCTTCTCTTCGGGTCTATTCACCACAACTGCTTTGGGTTTTACTTCTTCCTCCAGTATCATTACAATTTTTTCTTCTCCGGGCTTTTGCTTTGCATCCTTTTTTACAAATGGGTCTTTGTGTTGAAAGCCTGTTGCAATAATTGTAATACCAATTTTATCTCCGAGTGAATTGTCATATCCCAAACCAAGAATTACATCGGCATCTTCACCAGCTTGCGATATTACAAAATCCTGAATCACTTCTACTTCATCCATTGTAAATTCATGATCACCTTCTGCACTATTTATATTTAATAAAATCCATTGTGCACCTTTAATATCGTTATCATTCAACAATGGCGAATTCAATGCTTCTTCAATTGCTTTCTGTGCACGGTTTTCTCCAGCTGCCGAAGCATTACCAAGAATTGCTACACCACCGTTTTTCATAACCGTACATACATCGGCAAAGTCCACATTTATTTGCCCGGTGCTATTGATTACATCCGTGATACATTTTGCAGCAGTGGCCAACACATTATCTGCTTTATTAAATGCTTCACGCATTTTTAAATTTCCGTATTGATGGCGTAATTTATCATTGCTTATTACTAATAATGTATCCACATACCCTTTCAGAATTTTTATTCCTTCCTCAGCCTGTAGTTGACGTTTTTTTCCTTCATAAGCAAACGGAGTAGTAACGATACCCACTGTCAATATGCCAAGATCTTTACAAATTTTTGCAATGATGGGTGCACCACCCGTTCCGGTGCCACCACCCATACCTGCAGTAATGAAAGCCATTTTGGTATTTACTTCTAATATTCTTCGTATCTCATCCAATGATTCTTCAGTTGCCTGCCTTCCTATTTCAGGATTGGCGCCAGCACCCAAACCTTGTGTAAGATGTGGCCCTAGTTGAATACGATTTGGAATATTACTAATAGCTAATGCCTGTGAATCGGTATTGCATACAATAAAGTTCACTCCTTCTATTACCTGGCTGTGCATGTGATTAACAGCATTGCTGCCGCCACCACCTACGCCGATTACTTTGATGATTGATGATTGATCTTTGGGTAAATCGAAATGTATCATAGTGATTGAATTGAGCCTCACCCCAACCCTCTCCTTACGGAGAGGGAGGTATGAAGCAGTTGATAATTAGGTTAGTTATTTATATAAACAGTTAGTAAAAGAACTTTTGGTATTTAATGACTGTTAAAGTCCTCCGCCTTCCGGCGGAGATTCAGGTGGCTATAGATGTTTATCTTCTTCCTCTTTAAACAAATCAATAATGCCATCTTTAAACTTGCCCCAGAAATTGCTGAGCCCTTTTCTTTGTTTCATTTGTTTTTCGCCTATTTCTTCCATCACATCCATTGCTGGTTCTGTTGCCATTTTTTTCAAACCATCCGGTACGCCAACTTTTTTAAAATCTTTGTCAAAATCTTTTCTGTTATGTTCATAATCATCATAGCCTTTTAAAATAAGTCCGATACATGTTGAGTAAGTTGGCTTTGCCAATTCTTCTATATGCCCAGCTGCAAGATGCTCATTTGGAAAACCAATACGTGCAGGTAAACCGGTTACATATTCCGTCAACTGAATTAAATGTTTCAATTGCGAGCCACCACCGGTAAGAATAATACCACCATTCAACATTCTGTTATCTAATCCAACCTGCTTAAGATGATAAGAAACAAAATCCAATATCTCCGTCATTCGTGCCTGAATAATATTCGCCAGATTTTTTGCACTTATTTCCTTTGCAGGCATTCCACGCAAACCCGGAATGGTAATAAATGCATTGGCCTTTGCTTCATCCGATAATGCACTGCCAAACTGCATTTTCATTTGTTCAGCTTGTGTTTTTAAAACGCCTAAACCAGTTTTAATATCATTGGTAATATTTTCTCCGGCAAAAGGAATTACGGCAGTATGTTTTAATATGCCTTCGTAAAAAACAGCCAGGTCAGTTGTGCCACCACCAATATCAACTATCGCAACACCTGCTTCCAGATCTTCCTGCCCCATTACTGCAGATGATGATGCTAAAGGTTGCAATACCAGATCTTTTGTTTGCAATCCACTTTTTTCTACACTACGATTGATATTACGTATTGCATTTTTATCTCCGGTTATTATATGAAAGTTGGCGCCAAGTTTTACGCCACCATACCCAATCGGCTTTACAATATTTTGAAAATTATCAACGGTGAATTCCTGAGGAATTACATCAATGATTTGATCGCCGGCAGGTATATAGGTTTTATATTGATCGTTTATCAATTGATCAATTTCAACCTGCGTAATTTCATCTTCTGTTTTCTGTCGAACGATATCGCCACGGGTTTGCAAACTTTTTATGTGATGTCCCGCAATACCGACATACACTTCTCCAATCTCCAATTCAGGATTAGATGCAAGACAATTTTGAAGTGCAGTGTTTATTGCTTTAATCGTTTCATCAATGTTAAGCACCTGCCCATGCTTAACACCATTGCTGTTCGCTCTGCCAAAGCCGAGGATTTCTAATTTACCAAATTCATTTTTCCTTCCGGCAATTACAGCAATTTTAGTTGTTCCAATGTCGAGTCCGACAATAATAGGTTGCTCGTTGTTCATGATATTGTTGTTTTTAGTTGTTTACGAATTAGAGTTTATAATTGATATTGTTTTTTTGAGTTATCATCCGCCTGCTTTTTGTTGTCTTTACCCTTCCCATCACTGAACTTCCATGGTTTGCTTCAATAATTTTTCAATATTCTTTCTTAACTGCACTGAGTCTATTTTGCTTGTTTGCTTTTCTCTTAATCCAATTACCTGTCCTTTGTATTGCACATCAAGTACCGGATATGTATCAAATCCGGATTTGCTTATTATTTGTTTATAAAAAACAAACAGCCTTTCAAATTTTTGTTTAATATTTTCTGCATTGCCCAATCTTACTGTATGATTTCCCACAACAGGTATCATTTCAAAATTCCAGCAATTGAATCCGCAGCTAACGATATCGAGTTGTGATACCTGGCTATTCCAAAATGTATCTGCCTGCACAAACCTTGCAATCGATTTTATATCCTTCATTAAAGCACTGTCTTTATTATTCCAGATTCTTTTTTCGGGGAAACCCGTGAACACAGGAACTCTTGCACTCATCTTATCCGATAAGCCCATCCGCTTTGTATTACTATCGATATAAAATGTATTTCCGGCTGTTGTAAAAACTCTTGCAAGTGGTTCTCTTTCTGTTACCGTAATATTTAAAATATTTTTATTATCAACCCACAATTCCGCATCCTGTATCCATTCATTATCCTCCAGCAGGTCTTCTATTTTTTTCATTTTAATAACCGAAAGATGTTGCCCAATGATTTTTCCATTGGTGGATGCACTTACTAAATTTAAAATATCCTTTTTATCAACAAAATAATTTTTCTCATTTCCTTTTATCGTAATTATATAATTACTACATACTTCTTTTTTCTTTTTACCAATTGCTGCTACCAGCAACGTAATCATACCGCCACCAATTACTACCCAGAGCAGTACAAATAAAACTTTTCGTATCGTTTGCTTTGTATTCATTATTCGTAACTTTTTTCTAATATTTGTTTAACCGGTTGTACAAGTGTATCAATATCGCCTGCACCTGCTAGTATCAATAATTCGCCAAAATCTTTATTCCTGTTTTTTGAAAAATCATTTTCTATCCATTCCATCATTTCTTCTTTTGTCATCACTCTTTTATGATTGCTTTTCATTTTATCTAAAAGAAATTGGCTGCTTACCCCTTCAATTGGCAATTCTCTTGCTGGATAAATTGGCAAAAGAATTAGTTCATCTGCTATATCTAAAACTTCGGCAAAGCCATCTGCAAAATCTCTTGTTCTTGAAAAAAGATGTGGTTGAAAAATTACAGTGCATTTTCTTTTACTGAACAACGATTTTGCTCCGGTAATCAATGCCCGCAGTTCTTCGGGGTGATGAGCATAATCATCAACAAAAACAATTTCTTTTGTTTTGATTATATATTCGAATCTCCTTTTTACACCACGAAAATCTTCAACTGCTGCTTTAATTTTTTTATTTGAAATTCCCAAAGAACTTGCTACGCCGATTGCTGCTGTCACATTTTCCACATTATGCATTCCCCCCATATTCAACTTCACATTTTCAATTGTGATATCGTTCATCACCACATCAAACTCATAACTGCCATTTTCCATTTTAATATTTGCCGCATAGATATCTGCACTATCATTCTGTAAACTATAAGTCAAATGCTTTTCACTTTTTAATTCCTTTCCTCTTTTCAAACCAAACTTGCTCAAGAGCCTGCCACCGGGTTTTACATTACTACTAAAATCAATAAACGCATTTTCCATTTCAGTTGCAGTGCCATATATATCCAAATGGTCAGCGTCCATTGAGGTTATGATTGCAACATCCGGACTTAACTTCAAAAAACTTCTATCATATTCATCGGCTTCAATCACACTTACATTTTTTTTACTACCAGCTGACGTTGAGGCTGGATCCTGCGGCCAGAAATTTGTACCATAGTTTACTGATATACCGCCCAGAAAAGCATTGCAACCATAACCACTATGCCGTAATAAATGAGCAACCATTGTTGTGATTGTTGTTTTACCATGTGTACCTGCAACGCAGATATTAAAAGAACTTGCTGAAATCATTTGCAATACATCACTTCGTTTCACTACTTTAAATCCATTCTGTTGATAAAACACTAACTCTTTATGTGCTTTAGGTATAGCTGGTGTATAAACCACTAAATCAACTTCATCCGGAATAAGATTTATATTTTCTTCATAATGAATTTCAATTCCGCTTGCCGCCAATTCCTTTGTCAAAGAAGTTTCTGTTTTATCGTAACCAGATACATTTACCCGCTTTGAATGAAAATACCGGGCTAATGCACTCATTCCAATTCCACCAATACCAATAAAGTAAACCGACCGGATTTTATCTATTTGCTTTTCTGCTTCACTCACTTTTTAAAAAATTTTCAATGTTTTCCAAAGGAGTCCTTCGGACAATTTTCAACGAATTAAATTCCAGATTACTGATTTCAATTCCCCCAAAGGGGGGTTCTTCATAAGGACAGTATTGAATGGACCTTCGTCAATCTTTTTTTACAATACTCAATTCAATGATCAATTAACCATGCTCGCCTACCGGCAACCAGGTTCCCAAATTCTGTTTTCAATCCCCCGAAGGGGTTCTTCATAAGGACAGTATTGATTGGACTTTCATCAATCCTTTTTTAAAAATCACAATTCAATGATCAACCTGCTTGCCGGCAGCCAGGTGTTAAATTATGAACCTCAAAATTTCATCCGCAATTTTTTCATCCGCATCTTTTATTGCTAAACTTTCAATATTTTTTTTCAACTGTTGTTGCTTCTCATTATCGTTTGCCAAATCAATAAGAGTTGATACTAATTTTTCTTTTACTTCGCTATCCCGGATCATCAGCGCTGCATTTTTCTTTACCAATTGCTGTGCATTTGCTGTTTGATGATCTTCTGCTGCATACGGGTATGGAATAAATATCACCGGTTTTTTTACTACACATAATTCGGCAACTGTCATTGCTCCGGATCTTGCCACTACAATATCTGCTGCCGCATATGCATTTTCCATTTGAGTGATAAAGGCATTCACACTGACCCCGCTCTTACCTTCACATCTTTTTGTTGCAATTGATTCGTAAGGTTTACCCGTTTGCCAAAGAACTTGTAAACCGGCTTTCAATAATTCATCCAAGTGCATATCAATTGCTTCATTAATCGATTTAGCACCGAGACTTCCACCGACTACTAAAACTGTTTTCTTTGTTTCATCCAACGAAAAGAATTTTATTGCGTCTGCTCTGCTTATTGATGAATTTGAAATCGTTGATCGTACCGGATTTCCTGTTATCATTAATTTATTTGCCGGAAAAAAAACTTCCATTCCATCAATAGCCACAAATATTTTTGTTGCCATTTTGCCGAGCAACCTGTTTGATTTGCCTGCAAACGAATTTGATTCATGAATAAATGTTGGAATCTTTTTTACCTGAGCAAACCGCAATACTGGAAAGCTTGAATAACCTCCTACACCAATTACTGCATCCGGTTTAAATTGATTTATAATTTTTTTCACCTGAATGAAACTCTTTATCAACTTAAATGGTAAACCAATATTTTTTATCAAAGAACTTCTGTTGAATCCTGCAATATCCAATCCCTGAATTTTATAACCAGCTATAGGCACTTTCTCCATTTCCATTTTCCCTTTTGCACCTACAAAAAGAAATTCAATATGATTATTCTTTTTCTTCAATGCATTGGCAATTGCTATTGCCGGAAAAATATGTCCGCCTGTCCCACCTCCTGCTATTAGTATTTTCAGCCCTCCCGCCTCCGCCAATCGGCGGAGGGATCCAGAAACATCACTCTTATTATTTATTTCAATCATCTTTAATTCGGTTTCTAAGCCTCCGTTTTAGGGGAGGTTTGAAGTTGTTTTCCTTCTAACTGTTCGGCATTTCTTGCTACGCTTAAAATAATTCCAATCGATAGACAAGTAAATAAAAAACTTGTTCCCCCCATACTAATCAATGGAAGCGTAACACCAGTTACCGGAAATAAACCAACACTGACTGCCATATTTATAATTGCCTGTATTACTAATGTAAAACTTAACCCCAACGCAAGGAATGCTCCAAACGCATAAGGACATTTTTTAAAAATTCGTATACACCGGTACAAAAACACCAAATAAATAAAAATGATAAATACGCCTCCCATAAAACCATATTCTTCAATGATAATTGGAAAAATAAAATCATTATATGCCTGTGGTAAAAAATTCCGTTGTGTACTATTGCCAGGTCCTACACCAAATGTTCCACCCATAGCCACTGCAATTTTTGCCTGCGTTACCTGATAGGCATCTTCATCAATTACACTTTTACTTCCATACATAAAATTTTCTACCCGGCTTACCCATGTATTCACTCTGCTTAATAATCCGGAGGAAGAACTTACAACTGCCACTTCCTTATCAGAAGTTTTACTATGTTTTACTACAGCTGCCGTTATCAACATTATGACAGGAATCATTGCTAATGCAATTGTGATGAGCAGGTGCTTTGTTTTTGCACGTCCAATAAACATGAGCAACAAACAACTTGCTCCCAGTAATAATGCGGTTGAAAGATTTGCTGGTGCAATCAATGCACAAATAATTAATACGGGTGTAATAACTGGAACAAAACCTGTTTTAAAATCTTTTATTATATGTTGCTTTTTGCTTAGCAATCTTGCGAGATACATAAACAAAGCAAGTTTAGCTAACTCTGAGCTTTGCATATTCATTCCTATTATAGGCAACCGGATCCAACGGCTGCCTTCATTCATTCTTACACCAAAAAATAATGTATAAATTAAGAGTGGTATACAAAGCAAAAAAATTAACTGTGCAACTTTTGAATAGAAGGTATAGTTGGCAAGGTGTGCAAAGTAAATAACAATCAACCCGAATATGATAAATGCAATCTGTTTGAATAAATAAATTTCTGTATTGCCCCGATACTTTTGATAAGCCAACGAACCCGTAGCACTATAAACAGCCAGTAATGAAAATAACACCAGTATTACAATTAATCCCCAAATCACTTTATCCCCTTTTGTGCGATGACTAAAGTTTTTAAATTGATTCTGTGTTATACTTTGTATTGTTGAAAAATCTGCCATTTAATATTTGTTGAACCCCTACGGGGTTCTTTATGATTTTGTTTTTGTTTCCCCGGGTTTCACCCGGGGCTACCAATATTGAACCCCTATGGGGTTCCTTGAAAAGAACAATAACAATTAATATCAATTGTATTCACCAATCTGTAAATCCTAATTCCAAATTCCCAAATACAAATTCCTTTACAACTCCCTTACTGCTTTTTTAAACTGGGCTCCCCTGTCTTCATAATTTTTAAACAAATCGAAACTTGCACATGCCGGACTAAGTAGTACCACATCGCCCTTGGTTGAAAAATGAAATGCCGCTTGTACGGCTTCTACTGCTGTTGACGCATTTACAATTGTGGTTCCGGTTGCCTCAAATGCTTCATGAATTTTTTTATTATCCTTTCCCATACAGATAATTGCTTTCACTTTTTCTTTTACCATTTCTGTCATCAGCGAATAATCGTTTCCTTTATCAACTCCACCCAGTATAAGCACAGTCGGCTTGGTCATACTTTCCAATGCATACCAGGTACTGTTTACATTGGTAGCTTTGCTATCATTTATAAATTCTACACCGCGAACAGTAGAAACATATTCCATCCGATGTTCCAAACTTTCAAAAGTGGCAACAGCATCACGAATTTTTTCCTTTCGTAATTCCATGGTACTTCCGGTAACACATGCTGCCATGGTGTTATATTGATTATGTTTTCCTTTCAATGCAAAATCGAAAACACTCATGGTCATATACTCTCCTGTTGTTCTTACGTACATGTCCCCATCTTTAATAAATGCGCCGTTTGGTAAGTCTCTTTTCATACTAATTGGAAGTTTGGTTGATTGAATATTGAATTGTTCTAAATATTTCATAGTTATTGGATCATCGCAGCAGTAAATAAAAAAATCATTTGCCTTTTGATTTTTTGTTATACTGAATTTGCTGTTTATATAATTTCTGAAATTGTAATCGTAACGGTCCAGATGATCTTCTGTAATATTTGTCAGCACTGCAACATCTGGTCTGAACGTTTTAATATCATCTAATTGAAAACTGCTTATTTCTGCGATGTAAAACGGTTTTGGGTTTTCAGCAATTTGCTTTGCAAATGAGTACCCGATATTTCCAACCAATGCACATTCAACACCCGCAGTTTTAAAAATGTGATAAATTAATGCGGTGGTTGTTGTTTTCCCATTGCTTCCGGTAATTGCAATTATTTTACTATTTCCTTTAAAACGATAAGCCAATTCTATTTCACTGATGATAGGAATTTTTTTTGCCCGTATCTTTTTCACTAATTCATTTTTTTCTGGTATCCCCGGACTCTTCATCACTTCATCAGCATTTAAAATTTTTTCTTCATCATGACTACCTTCTTCAAATTCTATTTCTGCATTCAGCAATTCGTTACGATACATTTCCTTCAAAGAACTTGCGTCAGAAACAAAAACATCATACCCTTTTTGTTTGCCCAACAAAGCTGCACCTACACCGCTTTCGCCTCCGCCCAGTATTATCAATTTCCTTTTCATAAAGCCTCACCCTTTATCCTTCTCCTTTGGAGAGGGAGATTCTTTTGTACCTCACCCTCAATCCCTCTCCAATGGAGAGGGAAAGCGGTGGGTTAGTTTTCAGTTTCCAAACATTGTACGGAGTTTGGTTCGACATAAACATTGGATTTAAATACAACTGCACCACAATAACATAGAATCAGACTTTATATGGTTTTTCAAATTTTAAATTCTTAGTTGTGAATAAAATTTCCTCTTCCCTGAATCTGCTTTCACTCATAACCTGCCTGCCGGCATGCAAGGTTTACCCTTCACAACTTTCTATCTCATTTTCAACGTAACGATACAAAACAGCACCAGTAATAATGTAACCAACCAGAATCTTGTTACAATTTTTGTTTCATGATATCCGAGTTTCTGATAATGATGATGTAAAGGGCTCATCAATAAAACCCGTTTGCCCACGCCAAATTTTCTTTTTGTGTATTTAAAATAACTTACCTGGACCATCACACTCAACAACTCGACGAAAAACACACCACAGAAAATAGGTATCAATAATTCTTTATGAACAATGATTGCAATTGATGCGATGATGCCACCCAGGGTTAAACTACCCGTATCACCCATAAATACCTGTGCCGGATATGAATTATACCAGAGAAAGCCAATACATGCACCCACCATTGCGGCTATGAAAACGGATAGTTCATCCAGATTTGGGATGTACATAATATTTAAATAATCAGCAAAAAAGAAACTACCACTTGCATATGCGAATATGCCAAGACAAACCCCAATCAAAGCTGATGTACCCGATGCTAATCCATCCAAACCATCCGTAATGTTTGCTCCGTTAGATACTGCGGTGATAATAAAAATCACAATCAGCGCATAGAGTATCCATGAATATTTTCTTAACCCGGCTGGTAATAGTTTTGTATAATTAAATTCATGATTTTTTACAAATGGAATTGTGGTGATCGGGTCTTTTGTTATCACATAATCTTTATCCCGTCCATTTACTTTCTTTACAATTTGTGTTGGATCATTGGCATTATATTTTCCCTGGTACTCACGCCATATTTGCACATTCGAATTAAAATATAATGTGAGTGCAACAAATAACCCTAAGCCAACCTGCCCTAGAATTTTAAACCAACCTGCCAATCCATCTTTATCTCCCTTTTTGTATGCGACACCTTGTTCCTGAGCAATTTTTTTTGCCCGCAACTTTAAATAATCATCTATAAAACCAATGATGCCCAACCAAACAGTAGCCACCAGCATTACGATTATATATATGGTATCGAGCCGCGCAAGTAAAAGAGTTGGAACAATTATTCCGAGAATGATAATGATACCACCCATAGTTGGTGTGCCTTTCTTTGTTTGTTCGCCAGCTAACCCAAGTTCCCGGACTGTTTCACCACCTAATTTTTTACTTAAAATCCGAATCAATTTTTTTCCATAAATCAATGTAATTATTAATGACAACAGCATGGCCAACATCACCCGGAATGTGATGAAGTCAAACAACTGACTACCGGGAAATTTTATTCCCTGTTGTTCGAACCATTGAAATAAGTGATACAGCATGTTGACTTTTGGTTTTCGCTATAACCTGAAGACTTTTATTTTCCTCTGGTATTTATTTTTTTATATAATTACTTCCACGTTAATTTATTTTTACCTCACCCTTTTATCCCTCTCCAAAGGAGAGGGAGACCGGGCATTTATTTTTAATCAACTTTTGTAATTAAACATTTCAACTTTTTGTTTTCTATTCAGCATCGTGCTTCTCTATTCAGCTTTTTTAAAATATGTGTTCGTAGACCGTAAGCACTAAACTCAAAAACCGATCTTCAAAACTGCTATAGCCTAACTCCCAATTACAAATTCCTAATTCCATTTTTTCTCTCACTTATCCAACAACTTAAATAGCTCACTTACTTCTTCTTTATCATCAAAATGCTGTTTTACCCCGTTTATCTCCTGGTATTTTTCATGTCCCTTTCCTGCAATCAGGATTATATCATCTGCATTTGATAAACTGATTGCAGTTTTTATAGCTTCCCGCCTGTCTGCTATTGAAATAAATTTTCTTCTTGCGGCTACACTTACTCCAGCTTCCATATCTTTTATTATCTGCACCGGGTTTTCACTTCTTGGGTTATCGCTGGTAAAAATCACTTTATCACTATGCTCACAAGCGGCTTCACCCATAATCGGCCTTTTTGTTTTATCTCTATCGCCACCACAACCCACTACGGTTATCAGTTTTTCATTTCCATTTCTCAATTTTTTTATTGTAGCCAGTACATTTAAAAGAGCATCGGGAGTATGTGCATAATCAACAATCGCTATTATTTTTTCTTTCGGAGAAATGATATAATCAAACCTTCCTTCAGCACCCGTTAATACACTCAAACATCTCAGCACTTCCTGCTTATCTTCTCCCAGGCAGATTGCAGCACCATACACCGCCAGCAAATTGTACGCATTGAATTCACCAATCATTCTAAAATGTACTTCCTGATCATTTATCACCAATTGCAATCCTGTTAAGCTATTATCCAGAATCTTTCCTTTAAACTCAGCGGCTGTGCGCAGACTATACAAATATTTTTTTGCATTTGTATTTTGCAACATCACCATTCCTCTTTTATCATCGGCATTACTTATAGCAAATGCATCAGATGATAAATTATCGAAGAAACTTTTTTTCACCCGGATATACTCATCAAATGTTTTGTGATAATCCAGATGATCATGTGTGATATTGCTGAATAATGCACCTGTGAATTTTAATCCTGTACTCCGACGTTGATGTATGGCATGTGAACTATTTTCCATAAACACATGTGTACATCCTTCGTCATACATTGTTTTCAGCAATGCGTTTAAGCTGACAGCATCGGGGGTGGTATGTGTGGCAGGTTCCACCTTATCACCAATCATATTTTCCACCGTGCTCAGCAAACCGCATTTGTAACCCAGCGATGTAAAGAGCTTATATAATAAAGTTGCAATTGTCGTTTTGCCATTTGTTCCTGTTACTCCTACCAATTTCATTTTCTCGGAAGGTTGTCCGTAAAAATTATGTGCTATATATCCTGCAGCTTCTGCACTATTTTCAACTTGCACATAATTGATATTATCTTTTAAGGATGCCGGCAAGAATTCACAAATAATTGTAGTTGCACCTATTTCAATTGCTTTTTCAATGAACTGATGACCATCTGCAGCAACTCCCTTCACCGCTATAAAAACTGAACCTTTTTTTATTTTCCTCGAATCAATCTGCACATCATTTACTTCCACATCTGTATTTCCTATTACAGACCTCAGAGCCACTTTATATAAAACATCTTTTAATAACAACAGAAGAAATTGAAAATTTCAAATTTAATATTCCAGTTTAGCCCAATTCTACATACACAACCATGCCTTTTACTATTTGTGAACCAACCAGCACCGATTGCCCTTTTACTTTTCCTTTTCCATTCACCACTACTTTCAATCCCATATTTTCGAGCATATACAATGCATCTTTCAATCCCATTCCTTTTACATTCGGCATTGTTTTATTTTTGACTTCAAAGCCTTTCATCACGGGTTGGTAATTATTCGAATAAACCATACTCCAATTCTTCTGCATGGTTGAATCCTGAACAGCAACATTCATTTTGCCCAGTATATTTTTTATATCTTTTGAATATCCCGAATAGAAAAAAGATGAACTGTCATTTTTTATACCTGCATAAGTTGCATTTTTATTTTCCACATACATGGAGTAAAGCTTAGATGCTATTTCTTTAAATACCGGGGCAGCTAACTGTCCACCATAATGTTTGGGAGCATGTGGCCTTGTTCTGATTACTACGATACATGTATACTGCGGATTGTTTGCAGGGAAGTATCCTGCAAAGGATGCCTGATATACCATATCATTATATTGAATACCCCTGTCTGCCACATGTGCAGTACCTGTTTTACCGGCTACTGCAAAAGGAAAATCTTTAAACACATGCTTAGCTGTTCCTGTTATTGCCACTTCTTCCATACTCTCTTGTGCAGATTTTATTACACCGGGCTTACAAATATTTTCTTCTAAAACAATTGGTGCGAATTGCTGCATCATGATTCCATCATCCTGAATACTGTTTACCAGATAAGGCCTCATCATTTTACCATTATTAGCAACCGCATTATACAACGCAAGTGTTTGAAGCGGACTTACATTCAATGAATAACCAAAACTCATCGTAATCATATTCATTACACCACCTGCATTTTTTTCCAATGGAGAAAAAACGGGCTTGGGTACATCTGTTAAATCAACCGGAGATTTGACATCCAGATGAAACTTATGCATGTACTCTTTAAATTTTTTAGGATTACTTCCAAATGCCTTGTAGGCAAGCTTACTCATACCAACATTTGAACTATGAGCAAAACAATCTTTCACACTCAACACAGGCCGGGGCGAACGTTCTGCATCATTTACATTTCTAGGTCCTACTATCATTTGCCCGGCTGAACCAACTTCCACCATATCATCAATTGCAGAACTACCTTCTTCTAATACAGATAATAAAGTAGCAAGTTTTATAGTAGATCCTGGTTCAGTAACACGCAAAGCATAATTATCATCTTCCCAATAGCTACCATCTTTCTGTTTTCCCAAATTTGCTATCGCTTTTATTTTTCCTGTTTTTGTTTCCATCACAATCGCAGTTCCATATTGTGATTCGCTTTCCAGCATCATTTTCATTAAAGCTGTTTCAGTGATGTCCTGCATATTTACATCGAGTGTTGTAAATACATCTCTTCCATTTTCAGGTTCGATCTGATAACCTTCAATTGGAACTGCAGTACCACCGGCAATAAACCGGACAAGCCTTTCCCCTTTTTGTCCATTTAATAATGTATCATAACTTTTTTCTAACCCAACATTTGTTTTTTTCATTTTGCCATTCGTTGCTACAAAATCTCGTGACAAACCAATTGTACGATTAGCCAACAAACCAAAAGGCATTAAACGTTTGCTATTTACTTCCACAATTATTCCGCTTTTATTTCTTCCTTGTTTTACCAATGGAAAATCACGGAATGCTTTGTAATCATCAAAGGATAATTTTTTCTTTAAAAGATAATACCGGTTTTTTCCCTGGTACTCTTTTTGCAAATCACGTTTATATTCAACAGCTGATTTATCACCAAAGTATTTTGCAAGCGCATCAGAAAATGCATTGATACTTGTATCAAACCGGATTCCTTTTTTCTCACGAAGGCCATCTGCTAAAAAGTCAATATAAATATCAAAGGTGGGAATAGAAGTGCTGAGCATTTGCCCGTCTTCACTGAAGATAGTGCCCCGTTCAGCGTCAATGGATTCAATTTTCTGATGCAGGCTGTCACTCATGCTGCGCCAGTAGTTGCCCTGGAATCGCTGAATGTAAAAAGTTTTACCGATTACTACTAATGCAAATAGTGCAATACATATAAAACTAATGTACACTCTCCATAATATGTCACGTTTTACTTCCAATGCCTTATTCTATGTTTTGTTTTAGTTGTATTATGAAAAAATTCTTTTACTGAATTTTTTGTACCCGACTTTGTTGCTGCTATCGCCGTCCCTTGCGACGCTCCATTCATCTTATAGTTCCCACTTCAGCACATATCAATCATTCGCTATTTATATTTCCATTCTTTCTCTCCTACCGTTTTATATTGAACCCCTACGGGGTTCTTTCAATCTTTCATCTTATCATCCCCCGGGTTTCACCCTGGGCTATTCATATTGAACTCCTTCGGAGTTCATTAAATATTTTCAAAATTGAAAGAACTATTATCTATACTCTGTTATCTATTATCTAATTTTTCAGAACTAATGGTGAAGTAGTCAATTCTTTTAACCCCAATGGCTCAACAGCCTTTACCAATTCACTTTGTTTGCTGCGAAACATTACTTCACTCTTAACAGTTTTGTGTTCGTACTGAAGCTCTTTCACTTCCTTTGCTGTTTTGTTGATGTTGCGAATGGTTTTATCTGCATAATGACCATTATAGATATACAACACCGCCAATGCTGCGAGGAACAGAAAGAAGGGAACTTGCTTTACAATGGAATGATAGTTTAACCATCGCTTCCATCCGGTTGAAACCGATTCGTTTTTCAAGTGCCGCTCCTTTTGTTGTTGTTCCTGCATAAATGAATTTTAGCTCATTCAGTTTTGGGTTTTTCATTTTCTCCTTATTGGAAAGGAGGGTTCATTTCAAAGGATATAGATTTCTCAAGTCATTCGAAGTGTTTGCGAGGTATTCCATACTTTGGAAGTATGGCATACCTGCCAACGCCAAGGGTTTTATTCAAAGGATATAGATTTTTCAAATCATTAAAAAAATCTATTTATATAATTCCAGTTTTTCTTATTATCAATATGGAAGAATCTTTCTCCCTAAGCTTCACTACTTATTTTTTCAGCTACTCTCATCTTTGCACTTCTTGATCTTTTGTTTTCTTTCAATTCTATTTCACCTGGTATGATTGGTTTTTTTGTTATCACCTTTAACTCACTTACAGATATGTCATTTATATAAGGGTTTTCTTCGGGCTCATTAAATGTGCCACGTCGAAAAAAATTCTTTACTAATCTGTCTTCTATGGAATGAAAAGTGATAATTGCAACACGACCTCCAGGTTTCAACAAACTTGGAATTTGCTGAAGCATTTCTTTTAACGCACCCATTTCATCATTCACTTCAATGCGTAAAGCCTGAAATACCTGTGCAAAATACTTGTTGGGATTTCCCTTCACTACTCCCCGGATTGCATTCTTAAATCCATCAATTGTACCAAGTGATGTGTTATTGCGCAATTGAACAATAGCTTTCGCCAATGTTTTTGAATTGGTTACTTCGCCGAACTGTTCAAATAGTTTGTGCAATTGTAACTCGTCATAATTTTTAAGCACATCCGCAGCGGTTAAAGATTGCCGCTGATCCATCCGCATATCCATTGCTGCATCGAAGCGAATGGAAAAACCACGATCTGCTTCATCGAACTGATGACTGCTTACACCTAAATCTGCCAATACACCATCCACTTCATTTATGCTGTGCAACTTTAAAAATCGCCGGATGTGGCGGAAATTTTGTGGAATGAAGATGGTTCTTAAATCAGCGGGGAGATTTTGTTTTGCATTTACATCCTGATCAAATGCAACTAATCTTCCTTCACTGTTCAACTTTTTAAGAATAGCTTTTGAATGTCCACCGCCTCCGAAAGTGCAATCAACATAAATTCCACCTGGTTTTATTTGTAAAGCATCGATTACTTCATTTAATAAAACCGGCGTGTGATAGTGTTGTTCCAAATAATTAATAATTAAAAATTAGTAATTATGTTTTCTTCACCATCACTTGTTTTGCCAGATTACTGAACTTGTCCTGGGAGAATGAGTCAAAGAACTGTTTATGATTCTTACTATCCCATATTTCTAATTTGTTGCCCATTGCCATTAGCGTAATGTCTTTTACTAAATCGGCATGTTGCTTTAAGTTTGGTGGCAACAAAATTCTTCCGGCTGTATCAGGCTCCACGATTGTTGCACCATTCAAAAAATATCTTTTAAACTCTCTTTCCTCCGGATCATAATCACTGAGCTTACTTATTTCTTCGTACTCTTTTTCCCAGGTTTTTTGGGTGTAGAGGCTTAAACATTTTTCAAACCCTCTGTTAATAACAAAACGCATTGGCTCGTCGTCTGCCATCTGCTTTTTAAAGCCGACTGGAAGAAGGAAACGACCCTTTGCGTCTATTGTAGCCTCGAACTCTCCGAGAAATCCTGTCATTATCAGTTGGTTGTATCAAGTTTGAAATAATAGACACAAAATAACACTTTTTCCCACCAGACTACCAAATTTTCTTCATTTTATTTTTTCCCCAACACATTTTACCACTGAAATCCTTTGCTGGCATATGTTTTACATCATATCGACTATACATTTAATAAAAAGCAAGTGCTATTAATGTGGATTGCAGTGGATAAGCTGTGGATTGCATTCGGAAATTTGATTTTACGAATGGGAAGATGCTATTGATAATTTTTATTTACTTCATAGTATGGCAACATCAGGATATTCCGGAACTCCCTTGCTAAAAAAGCTTGGTATAAAGCCTGCAATGAAATTGCTTTTGATAAATCAACCAGATGATTATTCTGATATAGTTGAAATGAATTTACAATCACAACTCTATAAAAAAAATGAGATTGTTGATTTTGTTCATCTGTTTGTTACGCATAAAAAAGATTTTGAAAAAGAAATGAAGAAACTAAAATTGCTGATAAAAAAGAATACAGCGATTATTATCTGGGTGTCATGGTATAAAAAAGCAGCAAAAATGGAAACCGATATGAATGAAGAAATTATTAGAAGTTATGCGCTGCAAAATGATTTGGTGGATGTAAAGGTTTGTGCAGTGAATGAACAATGGAGCGGATTGAAATTGGTGGTACCAGTTGCAAAACGATAAACTATATTTGCAATTCATTAAATACAGCAGTTAGCTGTGTTGATTATGCATCCCAAACATCTTTCCATAAAAGATTTTACATATCATTTACCCGAAGAGAAAATTGCTTTTCATCCTTTGG
>JANPEU010000394.1:0-2520 GCA_031423175.1 Bacteroidota bacterium | reverse complement strand
GCGCAGGCAAGGGAATCACAGATAGAAGCAGCGTTGGAAAGGGTGAGAAGCCGATCTATGGCTATGCATCATAGCGATGACCTGATTAGTGTCATTAATGTAGTGAAAGAACAACTGACACAATTAAGTTTTCATTTTCATGGAGCCAATTTTGTTACCGACTATAGTGAAAAGGGATACACCATGTGGCTTGCTTCACCCGGAGAATCTTTCCCCTATAAAATCGATGTGCAACAGATACATCAAACCCTTTTTAAATCCGTAGTAGATGCAGTGGAAGATGGAGCAGATTTTGCAACCTATACTTTAGCATTTGAAGATAAAAATTTTTACTTCAAAAATATTTTTGAAAATTCTCTCGCTGGCAATATTTCAGAAGATGGAAAAAGAAAAGTTTTCGAATCAGCAGGAATGGCTGCCTCGGTTGTTTTGCTTGAAAAGGTCAGGCTCAATATTATGAACCTGGATCTTGTACCTTATACGGAAGAAGAGAATACTATACTTAAACGTTTTGGAAAAGTTTTCGAACAATCATATACCCGTTTTCTTGATCTGCAAAAAGCAGAAGCACAGGCAAAAGAAGCACAGATAGAACTGGCACTGGAACGGGTAAGAGCAAGAGCAATGGCAATGCAAAAAAGTGATGAGCTGGCTGATGCTGCACAACTGCTTTATCATGAATTCGGAAATCTTGGCATCAACACTTTCAGTTGCGGTTATATGTTTGTTGATGAGGCAAAGCAAACACAAACCGCATGGGTAGTTCTTCCTGATGGTTCGTTGCTTCCAAACTTTATTGCTTTCCCTTTAACCGGTGACCATGTGCTGAACAGCCGGTATAAAGACTGGAAAGAAAAGAAACCCCTTCATATTTTCGAAATACAGGGCAAAGCAAATAAAGAACATCACCGGTTTTTATCAAACTATGTTCCTCCATTTGTTGTAGAAGATATTTTTTCTAAAATGCCTGACCGGGTAATTTTTAATTGTGCCAATTTTTCGGATGGATACCTGTTGATATTAGCCACTGAACATTTTTCACCGGAAGCACAGCAAACAATAATCCGCTTCGCAAAAGTTTTTGAACAGACCTATACACGTTTTCTTGATCTGCAAAAAGCAGAAGCACAGGCAAGAGAATCACAGATACAATTGGCGATGGAAAGAGTTCGTGCAAGAACGATGGCTATGCAACGTAGTGATGAATTGCAGGATGCTGCAAGTATTATGGTGCAACAGATACAGGCATTGGGTGTGCCACAATTTGGATCCGGTTTTAATATTTGGGATGCTGACAGAAAAGCTGCAACCGCTTGGATGTCCAACATCATAACAGATAATCTTCCACCACCATTCAAAACATCAAGTTCTGAAGATATATTTCTTCATATTTATGATGCTGCTCAAAGAGGCGAATCTTTGTTTGTGAGAGAACAAGCTGGTAAGGAATTGGAAACTCATTACAAGTACATGAACTCAATTCCGATTTTTAGAGAATATGTAGAAAGAATATCTCCTGAAGGTTTTTCTATACCCGACTTTCAAATTATGCATTGTGCTTTTTTTTCACAAGGCTATCTCATGTTTATAACTTATGAACCTGTACCTGAAGCTCACGATATTTTTAAACGCTTTGCTGCAGTTTTCGAACAAACCTATACCCGTTTCCTTGATCTGAAAAAAGCAGAAGCACAAGTAAGAGAATCTCAAATTCAATTGGCCCTTGAAAGAGTTCGTGCAAGAACAATGGCCATGCAGAAAAGCGATGAACTCGGCGAAGTGAGCCATGTAATGAATGAACAATTGCAGCAATTAAACTTCAAAAATTATATTGCCGGATTTCTCATGGATTATAAGAATAGTAATGATTTTGAAGTTTGGAGATCTGATCCTTCACAGTTATTACTAAGCAAAACACATATTCCTTATTTTGATCATCCCATATTTAATGAGTTCATTAAGGCAAAAGAAAAAGAACTTGATTTTAATACGCTCTGTTTAACATTCGAAGAAAAAAATAAATGGGTCGATTATGTTCTACCATATTTTCCTGCTCATCCCGGGGAAATAAAAAATCTTTTGTATAGTGGCGCAGGTTACGCAGTCTCTTGTGCATACATGAAAGATGTTGGAGTGTTTATCGAAAATTTTGACGGCATCCCATTTTCAGATGAGGAGAATGCCATACTCAGGCGGTTTGGAAAAGTTTTTGAACAAACCTATACCCGTTTTCTCGATTTGCAAAAAGCAGAAGCACAGGCAAAGGAGTCACAAATTCAACTTGCCCTTGAAAGAGTTCGTGCAAGAACAATGGCTATGCAGCATAGTGATGAATTAAAAGATGCGGCTGCATTATTATTTCAGCAGGCAAAAGCATTGGGAGTTCCGGCTTACAGTTGCGGATATAATATCTGGGAAAAAAATGAAAAGGAATTTACTTCCTGGATGAGCACACAGGATGGCAGTGATTTTAATGCGGTGCAGAATATCCCGCTGACTGAAGACGCAAATTTTATCCGC
>JANPEU010000393.1:0-13903 GCA_031423175.1 Bacteroidota bacterium | reverse complement strand
ATTAGCTTTTAGCAACAACCCCCAAAATAAATTGCGAAGGCTGATAGCTATATGCTAACAGCTAAAAGCTTTCTTTAATGCGAAACGTCTTCCTCTTTATCCGCCGTTATTTTACTTTCATCACTTTTATTGTGTTGCAGGCATCTGCATTGCTAATGATTAGCCGTTTCAATAAATTTCACCGGGCTGTGTTGGGGGGTAAAGCAAATGAAATAACGGGTTTCATAAATTCTAAAATGGATAAAGCAAATGATTTTATTGGTCAGGGCGAAGAAAACCGAAGACTCCATAAAATGAATGATTCATTATTAAACCTGCTTAGCGAAAATTTTATAAAGAAAGACAGCAGTTCAAGATTCGTTACAGATTCTGTTTTATATGATACATCTGCACCCTTAAGAAAATATATTTACCGGGATGCAAAGGTTATTTATAATTCTGTCCGGTTCGATAAAAATTTAATTCAAATTGATCGTGGAGTTAATCAGGGTATTAAAGACAATATGATTGTATTGAGTGCAGATGGCAGCTTTGTAGGAAGAGTCGTAAATGTAAGTGCAAACTATAGTGCTGTTATGAGTTTGTTGCATACGGATATGAAGCTGAATGGAAAACTAAAAAGTACAGAAGAGTTTGGAACTGTAATCTGGAATGCAAAAGACCCACGTTATGTAACGCTGACTGGTATTCCGAAAAGTGTACCGGTAATAACAGGCGATACAATCCTTACAAGTATTTATACATTCGATGTACCACCTGGCAGAATGATAGGAACCGTATCAGAAATTGTAAAAGACAACTCATCAAATTTTTATGTTCTTAAAATAAAAACTGCCGCTGATTTTTATAAAATTCAGTATGTACATGTGGTAGAAAATCTTTTTCGGGATGAACAAATAAAATTGGATGCAGATACAAAAAAGAAACTCGAAGGCAAAATTTTAAAATCACAAACACCCTGAGCCCTTTATTATCAAATATTATCCGTTTCATTTTATTAATACTGTTGCAGGTTTATGTTTTGTTTGAAATAAATCCACTGCATAAAGAGATAGTGCCATACATCTATTTTATTTTTATACTCTGGCTTCCTTTTTCAGTTTCGAGGTGGTGGTTGCTTATTATTGGGTTTCTGACCGGGTTAACCATCGATTATTTAACCGGGCAAATAGGCTTTCATGCCGCAGCATGTGCTTTGGTGGCTTATGCAAGACCGTTGCTTATTAATATTCTTAAACCCCGGGAAGTACAGGAATTCAGTTACCGGGAACCTTCTTTAAAATCGTTGGACACTGCACCTTATATTACCTATGTAGTTGTACTTACTTTATTACATCATGGCTGGCTCACATTCTTGCAATGGTTACAGTTCGGATCGTTTCTTCAATTTATTGTCCGGGTATTATTATATACTACAATCAGCTTGTTACTCATTTTTACACTGGAATTACTTTTTCCCCGAAGGTTGAAATTTAAAACGAATGTGAAGTAGGGGCCAATTTAATTTTTATATTCAGTAAACAACTAAATTGACTCTAAAAATATCCTGATTGTCTGGAATTAGAAATAACTAATAAACCCAATATGAATTTTTACCTTTCTTAAATTAAATCCAGGGTCATCATTTCTTTTACCCACTGCTGCAGCTATATTGAACACACCGGCTTTGGCATCAATGGCAATACCAAGACCCGTACTTATATAAGTGTAGTTAAGATTAGTAATATTGGTTTTATTTTTACCCCAGCCACCATCTGTAAAAACATTGAAGTAAGAATTTTGAGAAACAAATAACCGATACTCAATAGTAGCAAAGGCAAACTGAGTGAGATACTGGCTTTCTTCATCAAAACCCCGCAATGTTTTATAACCACCCAATTGAAACAGTTCGTTACGAAAAATATTGCCACTTTGAAACACTCCGGTATTAACAGAAGTCTTGATGGTACTTTGCCTGCCAATAGGTAAATATTTTGCTATAGTTGATTGTACTCTGAACTGATAAGTTCGCAGTTTAACGGTGTCATATAATTTTTCAAAATCAAATGTTGGGTCAGATGGATCTTTAAAATCAGAGACGGTATTATTTTTCTTTAATTTTTTTGTGCCAGCAGAGGCGTTTAATGAAAACTCAATCCCTTTTTTTGGGTTCAACCGGTAGTCCGTTTTATTCAGGTCATACTGTATTCCAATATTCTTATACCCTACATCTGCAATATCTGGCAGTCGGCGTGTTTGCAGCAATAAAGATTTATTAATGCCGCCTTCGCTGAGTATGGTTTGAAATAGCTGAATAAATATTTTTCCGGATTGGGTTTTTGAAATATCGTACTGTGCACCAATCTGGGCTTTAATATTAAGAAAAGAAGAATCCTTTTTTAAAAAATCAAAATTAAAATCGAGCCCAACCGGCGATTTGAATAAATAGGGCTGACGATAAATAATATTCAACCGCGGCGACTTGGGTTGAATGGTTTGCCATGTTAAACCGATTGTTTCGCCAGCACCCAGTATGTTTTTCAAACTTATATCTGCCTCACCCGTAATCAACGTTTTTTGCGAAGCAAGTTGATTGTTATTTGGCAGCACGCCAATCAAAATGTTGAAGCGGTTACGTTTTTTATTTTTTAAATAAACATTTACCACAGCACCCGTTGCTAAATACGTTATATCAAAAGGTTGTTCTTCTTCAATATAATCCAGCAACTGTATTTTTGATGAAATGTTTTTTAATTTTTGTTTGTTATAAATACTTCCGTCAGGCAAGTCAAGATACCGTTGTAAAAAAAGATTAGATATTTTTTCGGTACCAAACACACGAATGCTGTCGATTTTATACAATCCTCCTTTTTCAACTTTCAGTTGGGCTGATATACTTCCATTGACAAGTTTAATACTATCAAATGATACCCGGGCAAAAGGATAACCGGTGTTTTCAAAATGTGTAAGAAATTTTTCCTGCGTTTGTTGTATTAGCCCAAAATCTGTTAAAGTGCCTGAGTATGCTTTTTCGTTCAACCCAACAGAGGCAAGTAAAGAGGGATCAATTTTTTTTAGATCCAGTATTTCCCATTTATAAAGTTCACCAACATATAATTGCATATTTGCAACAGCCGTATCAAAAATAAGACTGTCAATTGAAGCGGTAACATACCCTTTGCTTTGCAGTAGAGGCAGCAGTTTCTCTGTATAATCTCTGCAGATAATTTTGGATATAAAGTTTTGCTGAAGTGCTAAAGTTTTCGAAATGAAATCTGCCTCTTTATCAATGCAATTTATTTTCAACTGATAATTATTCTGAGCAACTGTATTAAGCTGAGTAAAAACTAAAAGCGAAAAGGATATCAGTATTCTTATTTTTGTCATTCTTAGGATAATCGAGTAATAAAAATATTCAAATAAAGATATTAAAAAGAAAATAAATTGGCTGGCATCTACATTCATATACCATTCTGTAAGCAGGTTTACCTGCCGGAATTAAATTGTCAAACTTTTCAGTAATGTCAGGTATCTACATCCATATACCCTTTTGCAGGCAGGCCTGTAACTATTGCAATTTTCATTTTGCCACATCCTTAAGGTATAAGAACGAAATGGTGAAGGCTTTATTGGATGAGATAGGCCTCACCCCTGCCTCCCGAAATGACGGGACAGGCTCTCTCCTGACGGAGAGGGGAATGCAAGACTCCGATAATATTGAAACAATTTATTTTGGTGGCGGTACTCCAAGTTTATTGAATATTGATGAATGCAAATTACTTATTGAAAAATGCAGATCAATTTTCGATGTAACACAGGATGCAGAAATAACGATTGAAACAAACCCTGATGATATAACAGAAGAAAAATTATTGGGATGGAAAGCAGCGGGTATTAACAGATTGAGCATCGGTATCCAATCTTTTTTTGATGAAGATTTGAAATGGATGAATCGGGCACATAATTCGAGTCAGGCAACCAGCAGTCTTCAGTTAGCAGTTAAATACTTTAATAATATAACTGTTGATCTGATTTATGGCACACCATTACTATCTGATGAAAAATGGAAACAGAATGTTGATACGGTCATCATTCTTGGCATACCGCATATTTCCTGTTATGCATTAACAGTAGAACCAAAAACACCGTTGGATAAACTGATAAAGCAAAAACAAAAAGAAGATATTGATCCGGAGAAACAGGCAAGGCATTTTCTCTTATTGATGGATTGGCTTGACAAAGCAGGTTATGAGCATTATGAAATTTCCAATTTTGCAAAGCCGGGTATGCGCAGCAAACACAATTCATCTTACTGGAGTGGGAAAAAATATATTGGCATTGGCCCATCAGCACATTCATACAATGGCGAAAGCCGGCAATGGAATATTTCAAACAATCAAACTTATATTGAGTCCATTCAGAAAGGAATTATTCCTTATGAAAAAGAAATACTAACTGAAACTCAAAAGCTGAATGAATATATTATGACTTCGCTACGGACGATAGAAGGTTTAGATTTAGAAAAAGTCAGGGGTCAGATGTCAGATATAGGTTGTCAAGAATTTAGAGAAAAGTTTCAGAAATATATTGATGAGGGAAAAATAATTGAAGAAAATATTTTTTTGAAACTTACAAGAGAAGGAAAATTGTTTGCGGATGGGATTGCGGCGGAGTTGTTTTTTTAGCCTTTTTTGAACCACTGTATTACAATATTTAATACCAATCCAATTGCAACAATTGATGTAAGTATAAAGCTGAACCATTTTATTGGGTATCTTTTATCTGCTGATTCTTTTTTATGCTTCTGGTATTTATTAAACTCCAATACATTTAAAACAATGAGAACAATAGCCCCTGTGAAAAACAGGATTTGAAAAACTGAATCATCGTAATAATTTATAAAGGGAAATTAAAACTTTTTTTGCTGGCGATGCTTCAAGTATAAATAAAATTGATTTGCCGCCAGGCAAAGCACCATTATAAAAATGGCTGCGGGTCCAAATCCAGGAAATAAAGTTGTCATAGGGTTAAGTTATTTCGTTAATTAATGCCGGCTATTCACTACCTGCCTGCCGGCAGGCAGGTTCACTATTTCAGACCAGCACATCTTCAATCCGTTTAAAGCCATCGGCAGGTTTAATGCCTTCCCAAAGGATTTTATACACCGTATCAGCAATGGGGATTGCCGCATCAATACTTTTATTTATTTCATGAATACATTTTGCAGCATTATACCCTTCTGCTACCATATTCATTTCCAGTTGTGCCGCTTTTACGGTAAAACCTTTACCAATCATATTTCCAAACGTACGATTACGACTGTACAGCGAATAGCAGGTAACTAATAAATCGCCGAGATAAACGGAAGCTGCATAGTTGGGAGATTTACGATGCGTTATCGGGTCGTCAGCTCCATGCTCACCTACTACAATATCTTCTGCACCAAATTTTTTTAAGAACACCGCCATCTCATCCGCAGCATTGGCGATATATACACTAAGAAAATTATCGCCATAATCCAGACCATGTGCAATGCCTGCACCCATTGCATATATATTTTTTAAAACAGCAGCATATTGTACACCCAGTATATCATGATTGATGATGGTATTGATATAATCATTCTGCAAAGCGGAAGCAATTCGTGAGGCTTCGGTTAAATCGGTTCCGGAAATAGTTAAGTAAGATAATTTTTCTGCTGCAACTTCTTCGGCATGACAGGGACCTAGTACTGCAAAATAATTTTCAAGCGGTACATTAAATTTTTGTTGCAGATAATAATTCAACAACACATTTTTTTCCGGCAACAACCCTTTAATAGCTGATATAATTTTTTTATTTTTAAAATCTTTTTCAGAAAGTTTTTCTAATGCCTGCACAGCATAAGCAGAAGGAACGGCAATAATTAAGGTATCAGAGTTTTTTACAACTGCGGTTATATCATCACTCATATTCAAAAGCGAAGTATCAAATAAAACCGAACTGAGATAATGCGGATTGTGTTTCCGTTCTTTTATGAAATCAATATTTACAGCATTGCGTATCCACCAATTCACCGGGTATTTTTTATCGGTAAGGATTTTGGTAAGTGCTGTAGCCCAACTACCGCTGCCGATGATGCCGTACATAACCGATGATTTGAATAATGAATTGAAATAAACGTTTAGAGTATAAAAATAGAGAATGAACTGTTCATAAAAAATAAAAACCGGAAACAAATCCGGTTTTAAAAAATTTAATTTCTGTTTTCAGAATATTAGTCAAACAATTTATCCTTGGGGACAACCCTCACTCTCATACCATCTTTTAAAGTTTTACTTATGGCAGCGTAAGGACCGGTTATTACTTCATCCCCTTCCTTTAAACCGCTTAATACTTCTATATAATTAATATCCTGAATACCCGATTTCACTACTACTTTTTTTACTTTACCATCTGCCTGTAAAACAAATGCGATCTCTTCCAGTTCATCGGTAAGTACTGCTTCGTCTTGTTGGTTTATGGCGTCTTCACCTTTATTTTTTGTATCATCTTTCTTTTTATCGGCTGCTGTTTTATCACTTCCCTTTACTCTTGCATTTACAGTTGTAATCGGAACAGAAAGTACATTATCAATTCGTTTTGTTTTTATATCGGCACTGGCATTCATACCGGGACGAAACGGAAAACGTTTTGGTTTGTTGGGGTCAAACAAATCTTTATATGAATCAGGTATCAGCCGTATGCGTACTTCATAATTTGTTACATCATTACTCACTTGTACCCCCAGTGAACCGGTTTTAGTACTGCTTGCTATTTGTGTAACAACGCCTTTAAATTTCCGGTTGTTATATGCATCCACTTCTATATCGGCACTGTCGCCTATATTCATTTTTACAATATCGTTTTCGCCAACATCCACACGAAGTTCAAGCACACTCATATCTGCCACCCGCATCATTTCTGTACCGATATTAAAACTGTTGCCGGCTACCCGTTCACCTTTTTTTACAATCAATGAAGAAATAACACCATTCATAGGTGCCACTAATGTAGTTCTGCCTAAATTTTTATTTGCTGAGCTCAATCCTGTTTGTGCAGACTGCACACCCGCCTGCAAACTTTTTACATTCTGCTGAGCTGCATTGATATTTGCTTTTGCTGACCGCAGACTGATTTCATAATTTTCTAATTCTGCTTTTGAAATTATTTTATCATCAAACAATTTTTTATTCCGGTCATAATTTGTTTGAGCTTGTTCCAATGTTGCTTTTAATCCTTCCATAGAAGCCTGGCTATTGCCAACTACAGCCTGGCTTTGATTTACTCTTGATGCTGCTTCATCTCGTTGCAATGCATAAATGTCAGCATAAATTCTTGCAAGTATCTGTCCCCGTTTTACACTATCTCCTTCTGCTACGTTCAATTCAACTATTTCACCACTGATATCAGGACTAATTTTCACTTCTACTTCAGGATAAATTTTCCCACTTGCATTTACGGTTTCGATGATCGTACGGCGCTGAGCTTTCTCTGTTGAAACTTTTATTTTGCCAGCATCTTTATCACCTACAAGCATTTTTGCAGCGAATAATAATGCAACTAAAGCTACAACACCAATCAATATCCATTTTAATGTTTTGTTCATAAAAGAAAATTAGAAAATGTGCAAATTTACCAATGTGCCAAAAAGTATCAAACCGTTCAGCGTTCGCCTATTTGCATATCGGCCTACCGGTAGACAGGTTTGCAAATTGGCACATTGGCTTTTTAAAGTTTAAGCCCCTGCCCGCGGTAAAATTCCAGCAATTTCATTTTAAACACAAAATCATACTCTGAATACAATGCCTGAATTTTTGCCCGCAATAAATTATTCTGACTTGTTATTAATTCCAATGTTGATAATAAATTTAACTCATACCTTTTTTGAGAAAAACCAAATGCCTTCTCACTGGTTTCCACCGATTTTTTATCCGCATTAAATTTTTGCATTGCAGCTACTGCATCGGTGTATGCTTTATAAATATCCTGTTTCAGTTTTTGGTTATCCTGCTCTTTGGTTAATTCAAGTTGCTTGATATTTAATTTTCCCCGTTCCCAATTAATTCTTGCTGAGCCGCTGTTGAAAATAGGAACAGAAACTCCGATGCCGATACTTTCTCCTAAATTATTTCGCAGCTGATTTACATATTTACGGATTGGTATATTCCCAATTTGATTTCCTGGAGCAAACGATGGAACTTCTACATTATAATAGGTACCGCCAACATTCGTTCTTAATCCTGAATTCGAATATCCGGTTAACACCTGCTGATATAATGGAATTTTTGAATAACCATATCGTGTATTCAAATTTCCAAACGCCGAAAATGTTGGATACATTACTCCACGGGCTGATGCTGCCGATTTTGTTGCAGACTGAATTCTGAGTTCGTTTATTTTTTGCTGTGGCAAACTTGTTAAGGCAAGCTGGTACACTGCATCGGGTTGCATTTCGCCGAGTGATAGAACCGGAATTTTATCAACCGGTGGTGTTTCCACATCAAATGAAGCTGCTGCATCCAAATTCAATAATGCTTTCATCTGTAAAAGAATTTGCGTCACATTTGCATCAGCAGTTACATACGATGAACTGTCTCTGGCTAACTGTGCTTCTAATTCCGCAGCATTTAATTCGGGCAAAGCACCCGCATCCACTCTTTTTCTTGTATTGTATAATTGCTCTTGTGTAGTTTTTATTTGTACCAATGTAAGGTTGGCTTGCTCTTTTGCCAATAAAATTTGCAGGTAAGCAACTGCAATATTCAGTGCAATATCATCCTGGGCTTTTTTTATTTGCGCCTTATCAGCTTCGAGAGTAATACGGTCTGCTTCTATTTTATTTTTTCTCGAAAACCAGTTAAACAATGATACCGAAGATGAAAATCCAAATGAATTACTGAAAATATTTTGGTCCTCTAATACTCCAGTAACTGGATTTTCGCTACGCCCAAATCCATATCCCACACTTCCCTGAAAATTTGCGTTCGGATATTTCGATAATGTACTTTGCTTATATGTTAATGCCGAGAAACGGCTTTGCAAATCTGTTTGCTTCAATGAAATATTGTTTTCCAATGCATATTGATAGCATTTCATCAAACTCCATTTTTCAGTTGATTGAGCAGCTAAAGTTTGTCCAAAAAGTACAAAAAAGAGAAAAAAGATAATACGAATCATAGATGGCGCAAAATTAAGAGAAATGGGTACTGCACTGTGTGATTTTGTTACGAATGGAAAAAATATTTTAGGTGATTTTTGCCAAAGCCTGTTCTAAATCTTTAATCAGATACTCTGGGTCCTCTAATCCTACATACATCCGAATGTAGCGATGCTCAATATTTTCGGGATTAAAATCTGAAACCTGCAGCCCGGCGCATTTTGGAATCACAAGACTTTCGTGCCCACCCCAGCTTACTGCCATCATTATATGCTGAAGGCTGTTGCAGAAATTTTCAATTTCTTCTACCTTTTTAGATTTTAAAATAAATGTAAAAAGACCGCATGCGCCTGTCATTTGTTCCTTTGCTAATTTATATTGCGGAAAAGATTCATCAAAAGGAAAAATTACAGATTCAACCTTTGGATGATTTTTAATAAATGATAAAACCTTATGAGTTGAGTTGCTGATCTGATTCAGTCGTACGGGCAATGTTCTTAATCCCCGAATCATAAGCCAGGCATTGAAGGGTTGAATGCCACTTCCAATATTCATATACTCACTGTCAAATATTTTTTTGATCATGGAATGAGTACCAGACAATACGCCACCCAACGTATCGCTATGCCCGCCGATATATTTCGTAGCAGTCTGCATAGCCATATCAATACCCATTGCAATTACATTCTGATACATGGGAGTACAATAACTATTATCAAGCAAGGTGATAATTGATTTTGATTTTGCAAATGTGGCTACTTCTTTAATGGGCTGCAAAGCAAAATCCCAACTGTTGGGAGATTCTAAATAAAAAAAAGTAGTATTTGCTTTTGTTGCATTTTGCCAGTTTTCAATTTTTCTTCCATCAATATAAGTGGTATGTACGCCAAACCTCGGAAGTATTATATCAAACATCCGCTGCACCCATGTATAAGGTTTGGCTACTGATACAATATGGTCGCCAGCTTTAACATTGCCAAGTACGGCAGCAAATATCGCAGCAGCACCGTTATTAAAAACCAGGCAATCTTCTGCGCCATCTAATGCTGCTAATTTTTTTCTTAGAATATCCACCGTAGGGTTTATACCGCGGCTGTATAAATAGCCAGCCATCTCATCTTCAAATGCTTTACGTAAATCAGCCACAGTATCAAAAGCAAAATTGCTGGTTTGAATGATGGGTGGTGCAACGGCGTTAAAATAGTTTTCACGTTCTTCACCCAGCTCGTTGATGATATATGATAAATCCATTATGATTCAGTTTTGCTTTCTGTATTGCGTTTATGTTTAAAAAGAAAGTAGATAAGTATAAATGCGATAAGTACAATCGTACCTGTCAATGCTGCGTAATTATTGTTTTTATAATCGAGTGCTATGCTGATCCCGACAAATGTATAGGCTGCAATAAAAATGATTGGCAATATTGGAAACAATTTCATTTTGTAAATACCGGTATCATCCAGGTGCTTTGTCTTTTTACGAAACCAGAAAATCGTGGCGCTGCTAAGTACCATGCCAAAGCAGTCAAGAAAGATAGAGAAGGCTAATATTTTTTCAAACTGCTGGCTAAAAAATAAAATGATGATACACATAGCCGTAAAAACGGATAATGAAAAAGTAAGAACTTCGGTTTTATCATTTTTCTTTGCAAATGCCTTTGGCAAACTGCCATCATCGCCCATTGCATACATTACTCTCGGGTTACTCATCAATAACCCGTTTACATAAGCTAACACACCAAGAAATAAAAATGCCGAAAAAATAGTAGCTCCATTTTTTCCAAATATTTTATCAATCACCACATAAGCAATTTCCCGTTCGCCTTTCATTCTTTCAAAACCAACAAGATTATAATAACTTAGATTGGTAAGTAAGTAGAGAAAAATAATAATCGCTATACCAATAAAAATCCCTCTTGGAATATTCTTTGCAGGTTTCTCAACTTCATTTCCAAAATTAATCGTTTGCTGATAGCCCCCATATGTAAATGAAACAGCAACAAGACTAATGCCCAGGCTTTTTATCCAATCCATTGTACTGGTAGATTGGCTATCCCGAAAGCTATCGGGAGGCTGACTGGTTAATTGAGTGGCATACTCCTGTGGAAAAAATAATGCTGCTATTAATACAAGTATCATGGTAATTTTTATCAGCATTAAAATATTTTGTGCCCGACTGCTCATTTTTAAACCACGAAGATTGATAAAGTAAAAGATGATAATTGCAATACTGCTTAATAAAGCTTTGTGTACATCATTCCATTCGCCAGGAATTAATTTTAACAGATAGCCGCTGCCAATTATAGCAACACCACTTAAACTTGCTGCATTGCTAACCAGAATCAAACAATTAATTGCAAAAGCAATACTGGGATGATACGCTTTTGCAAATACTTTATAATACCCTCCGGTTACAGGATAGCGGCTACCAATTTCTGCATAGGTTAAAGCACCGCATAAAGCAACAATACCGCCAACGATCCATGCGGTAAAATAAACGGATGGATTAATTGCATCTTTTGCACTAGTGGCTGCTGCACGAAATATACCCATACCTATTACTAAACCCACTACGATCATTACAAATGAAAAAAGATTGAGTTTATTTTTTGAAGCCATATGCATTATTATTAAAAACTAAAATACTTAATTTATACTAAGTGAATTTTTTGTTTTGGTAAATCATTAATCAACCCTTTTCTTTGCCACCGAATTGGTTCGCGGTTTAACAACCGGGATTAAAAGGGAAGTCCGGTGCAAGTCCGGTGCTATCCCCGTAGCTGTAAAAAGCCTCCCCAAACCCCTCCGAAGGAGGGGCTTTGAAAGAGTAAAATTGTTGAAGAGTTACCACTGTTTCGGCTCATCCGAATGGGAAGGTTTCAACAATGCTTTAAGCCAGAAGACCTGCCAAATCACAAACAACATTTTTGCTTTCGGGTGAAAGGCAGGAGATGTAATGGCTTAATCGCTTTTATATTTCTATCTTTTAAAAATTTCCTGAAAGCAGTCACAACAAAAAATCATTTTAAAAATGAAAAAGAATTTTTTTGTCGTGGCTGCATTTTTTATTTGCAGTCAGACACAAGCACAACAACAAGACACGAGTTTTCAAAACTTAGATGAAGTGGTGATTACAGCTAACAAGTATCCCAACAAAACATCGTTGACGGGTAAAGTAATTACCGTTATTACAAAAGAACAATTAGAGCAAAGCGGTGGCAAAGATCTATCGCAGGTACTTACGGAGCAAGCAGGCGTTTATATTGGTGGTGCAAACAGTAACGCTGGAAAAGATAAAAGCATTTATCTGCGTGGTGCAAGAATTGATCATACCTTAATTACCATTGATGGTGTACCACTTTATGACCCCAGTGGTATTGGTGGAAATTTTGATATACGAAATATTTCATTGGCAAGTATTGAACGGATTGAAATACTGAAAGGCAGCCAGTCAACACTGTACGGCAGTGATGCCATTGCCGGTGTGATAAATGTTATTACAAAAAAGGCTGGAAATAAAACTTTGAATGGTAATGGTTCGTTGAGCTATGGAAGTTATAATAATTTTCGTGGCAGTGCAGGCATGAATGGAAGAAAAAATAAGTTTGATTACACCGTTAATTACAGTTTAACTAAAACAGACGGCATCAATGAAGCTAAAAGCAATACAGCTAATGCTGATAAAGATGGATTCACACAGCAAAGTGTGTTGGCAGGCTTCGGCTTTGAGGTAAATAAACATCTCCGCATACAACCTTATTTACGGTTTACAAAAATTAATGGCGATTTGGATCAAGGAGCTTTTACAGATGAACTGGATTACATCTATCATCAAAAAAGTATTCAGGCGGGTATAAAAAATGAATTCCTTTTTGGTAAAACAAAATTGAATGTGTTGTACAATTTTAATACGATAAACCGTGAGTATATTGATGACAGTGTAAAAAGTAGAAATGGTTATGATACTTACAGTCGTGGCTTATACAAAGGCAAAGAACATTTTGTTGATGCCTTTGCTCATTTTGAATTGAATGATAAATTAAAATTGACAGCGGGTATTGATTTCCGCAGTTCAGTATCGGATCAGGAATATTATTCAGTTGGATTTTTTGGACCTTACTCTACTACATACAGCAATGATAGCCTGAATCAGAATCAAACTGCTTTATATGCTGCGCTAAATTTTAATAGTAAGAGGGGATTTAATATTGAAGTTGGCAATCGCTTAAACTTTCATTCCGAATATGGCAGTCATGCTGTTTTTAATATCAACCCTTCGTATTTAATAAACAGGCAAATAAAACTTTTTGCAAATCTTTCTTCAGGTTATAAAACCCCGTCCTTATATCAGTTGTTTTCAGAGTATGGAAATAAAAATCTGAACCCTGAGGCAGCAGTAACTTTTGAAGGAGGGGTTCAATATTTTACAGCCGATAAAAAGTTTTCCGGACGTGCAGTTGTTTTTAAACGTGATGTAAAAGATTTGATTTTCTTTTATTACAACCCAAGTACTTTTCAATCACAGTATATCAACCAGGATAAACAAAAAGATAATGGCGTGGAATTGGAAGCATCCTACACTATTGCAAAGAACACGACAATAAAAGCTTTTTATACGTTTGTAACCGGCGAGATAAAAACAAAACTCGGTTCAGGCAAAGACACAACTTATTTCAATCTGCTTCGCAGGCCAAAAAATAGCATTGGTATAAATATCAGTAGTCGCATCAATGAACATTTTTTTGTA
>JANPEU010000392.1:0-26853 GCA_031423175.1 Bacteroidota bacterium | reverse complement strand
TCCTGAAATCCGGATGGCAAAGATTGATAAAATAAATGGGTTTAGTAATAAATAAAAATATTTTCTCAAAAATATTTTTCTCAAATAAGAATAAATATTAAAATTTGATTTGATTAATTTTAAAATAAGTATAACTTCAATCCCCATCCTGATTATATGCACCCAAGAAATTTTATAAAATCACTTGCTCTAACCATTCTTTTAATTTCTTGCAATTCAAAATTTCAATCCCAGAAAGCTGAGTTCCTCGATTACAGAATAAATACAGAGCGGAAAAATGATTCCTCATTAATTCAATTACTGAAGCCTTATAGTGATAACATCAACAGTACTATGAATCGAGTAATAGGCTTTAATGAGTTTAATATGGAAAAAAAACAACCTGAAGGAGCATTGGGAAATTTTATGGCAGACGCTTTTTTAACGATGGCAACGGAAAAATTTAAAGAACCAGTACACGGTGCTATGGTAAATTTCGGTGGTGTAAGGTTAAATCAAATACCTGCGGGGAATATTACTTTGGGTAAAATGTATGAATTAATGCCGTTTGATAATTTATTGATCGTCCAAAAAATAAAAGGTGATTTGCTTCAAACATTTCTTGACAATATCGCTGCAAAAGGCGGATGGCCTATAGCTGGAATCACATTTCAGATTAAGAATAAAAAAGCCGTAAATGTAAAAGTGGGTGGCGTGCCGGTTAATGTAAATAACACTTATACCATTGCCAATTCTGATTTTGTAATCAATGGTGGCGACAGTGATAATATTTTAAAACCCATTCCGCAACAAAATATCGGATACTTTATGCGGGATGCATTAATTGATTATGTTACCAAAATGACTGCTGCCGGAAAAAATATTTCATTTAAGGAAGAAAACAGAATCAGCAATGCTCAATAGAAGAAATTTTTTATATCAAACGTTTTTTACAACCGGTGCTTTAGTTGCAGGATCAAGATTATTAGAAGCAGGTCAATATCTATCGCCACAACAGCTTGTAATTTTACACACCAATGACGTACATAGCAGGCTGGAGCCTTTTCCAATGGATGGAAGTAGAAATCAGGGATTGGGTGGTGTAGCTGCAAGATCTGAGTTAATCAAAAAAATCAGGTCCGAAAATGAACATGTGTTATTATTAGATTCTGGTGATATATTTCAAGGCACCCCTTTCTTTAATATATATAAAGGAGAACCTGAGATAAAAGCAATGACTGCTATGGGCTACGATGCCTGTACAATTGGCAACCACGATTTTGATTTAGGTCTGGAGAATTTGGCAACTCAACTTACTAACCACGCAAATTTCCCTATGTTGGTTACCAATTATGATTTTACCGGAACTGAAATGGAAAATAAAACTGAGCCTTACCGGGTTTTTAAAAAAGGGAAAGTGAAAATTGGTGTTTTTGGGCTTGGTATTGCTATGAAGGGATTAGTGCCTGATAATTTAGCAGGTAAAACTCAACACCAGGACCCCGTAGAAAAAGCGAACGCAACAGCCGATCTTTTAAAAAAACAAAAGGGTTGTGATATGGTAATATGCTTATCCCATTTGGGTTATAGCTATTCCGGGGAATATAAAATAAGCGATGTTTTGCTAGCAAAAGACAGTCGAAACATTGATTTAATTTTGGGCGGGCATACCCACACTTTTTTAGACGCTCCTGTACTATTGAAAAACAAAGATGGCGATGATGTTATCATCAACCAGGTGGGATTTGCAGGGATAATACTTGGCAGGCTTGACTTTGAATTTTCCAAATTCAATCCAAAAAAATTATCCGGTGCTCATACAATCTCTGTAATGAAAAAAACTTCGGAATAAAAATTTTTTTTGTTCAAAAGATTGTTGATATTCGCCTTCCTGTTATTTCAAAATTTTGTTATCAACAGATTGTGAAAAAAGTCTTAGATTACACTTACTAAAATTAACCCATACATAAATTTCTTACTAACTGATGGAGAAAAATGCTGATAAAGTCTGGACCAGTTGTTTAAAAATCATCAAGGATATTGTTGAATGGCAACATTATAAAACCTGGTTCGAACCTATTAAACCCGTATCGATAAAAAATAATGTTTTAGTAATTCAGGTACCAAGCCAATTCTTTTTTGAATACCTTGAAGAACATTATGTAAATTTATTATCTAAGACATTAAAACGTGAGCTTGGCAAAACCGCAAGATTGGAATACCGCATTATGGTTGACAGCGGAAATGGAACAAACAAACCTTTAACTGTTGATGTTACGGGTCAAGGCTTTAAAACTTTTTCAAACAACGAAATGGATTTTCCTTTAATCATAAATAACCCTGTTAAGAATCCATTTGTAATTCCCGGACTTAAAAAAATGCAGATCGATCCTCAATTAAATGTAAATTATACATTCGATGCATTTATAGAAGGAGATTGTAACCGGGTAGCTCGCCGTGCAGGAAAAACGGTTGCCGAAAAACCAGGAGCAAATTCTTTTAACCCATTAGTTATATATGGTGGTGTCGGTTTAGGCAAAACACATTTGGCACAAGCTATCGGAAATGAAGTAAAAAGATTGCATCCAAGCAGAGTTGTATTGTATGTAAGCTCAGAGAAGTTCATCAACCAGTTTATGGATCATAGCCGTAATAATGCGATAAATGACTTTATCCATTTTTATCAACTGATTGATGTTTTAATAATTGATGATGTTCAGTTTTTTAATAAAGCCGAAAAAAGCCAGGATGCATTATTTGCGATTTTTAATCACTTGCATCAATCGGGCAAACAATTAATTCTTTCTTCAGATAAGCCACCAAAAGATCTGGAAGGACTGCAGGAAAGATTGTTAAGCCGTTTCCGCTGGGGCTTAAGTGCAGACCTTACAATTCCTGATTATGATACAAGAATTGAGATACTGGAGCGTAAGATGAAACACGATGGTTTGGAAATGCCAAAAGAAGTAGTGAAGTATATAGCCTATAATATAAGTAGTAATGTAAGAGAGTTGGAAGGTGCTTTAATCTCTTTACTGGCGCAATCATCGCTCAATAGAAAAGAAATCGATCTTGATTTGGCTAAAAAAGTACTCCGCAATTTTGTTCGTTCATCCAGCAAAGAAATTACGATAGATACAATACAGAAAATGGTATGTGAGTTTTTTGATGTGCCGTATGACCGTCTTTTACATAAAACCCGTAAAAGAGAAATTGTTCAGGCTCGTCAAATTACCATGTATCTGGCAAAAGCTTTTACCAAAAACTCATTGAAAACAATCGGTGAGCATTTTGGAGGTCGCGACCATACTACAGTTATACACTCCTGCCAAACCGTGAAGGATTTAATGGATACCGATGGCGTATTCCGTGAAAATGTACTGGAGCTTCAGCAAAAAGTACAATTGGCCGCTATGTAATTTGCAAATGAGAAAAAGATAATCCCAAATTCTTTACAGAGTTTGGGATTTTTCTTTGGCGGCTTAAGGTCTAAAGGCTATTTTTGCTGCCCCTGAAAAAATACTTCAGGGAAATTGTTCTTCAAGTTTTTTAGAAAAGAATATTAGTTCGGGAAGTAGCGCAGTCCGGTAGCGTATCCCGAATGAGGTCGGGATGGTAGCAGTAAAATTTTAATTAATTTTATTCACCATTTCTCATTGAAAAAGAACAATAGTTCGGGAAGTAGCGCAGTCCGGTAGCGTACCTGGTTTGGGACCAGGTGGTCGCAGGTTCGAATCCTGTCTTCCCGACAAAGAAAAGCCCCGATTTATTCGGGGTTTTTCTAAAAAATAATTCAGTCATGTTTTTATGGTGAGGTGGATGAGTGGCTGAAATCAGTAGTTTGCTAAACTGCCGTACGGGTTAAACTGTACCGCGGGTTCGAATCCCGCCCTCACCGCTTTTAAAAAAGGCTCTGATAATTCAGGGCTTTTTTATTTCTTTTGCATACAATGAAACATTACCTCATTACCGGCGGTGCCGGATTTATTGGCAGCAATCTTATTAAAAGCCTGTTTCAAACTGAAAAAGATATATTGATAACCTGCATTGATAATTTCGATCCTTTCTACTCTGCCGACATTAAACAGTTCAATATCCGGGATTTTAAAAGCAAAGAGAATTTCAAATTCTTTTATGCAGATATTTCTGAAACAAATGCTGATGATTTAAGTGAAATGATTCAGGAGCCTGTAGATGTTATAATTCATATAGCGGCTAAAGCCGGTGTGAGACCCAGCATTGAAAACCCGATGGCATACCAAAAAGTTAATGTAATAGGATTACAAAACATGCTGGATTTTGCAAAAGCTAAAAAAATAAAACAATTTGTTTTTTCAAGTAGCAGCAGTGTATATGGAGTAAATAAACATTTTCCGTGGAAAGAAGATGAACAATTATTACCTATCAGCCCCTACGCAATGACAAAACTCAGTGGCGAAATGCTTGGGCATGTTTATAGTAAATTGTTCGGTATCCGTTTTATTGCTTTACGTTTTTTTACTGTGTATGGCCCCGGGCAAAGGCCTGATCTTGCTATTCATAAATTCACCAAAGCTATTTTGAATGATGAACCGATAACTATGTTCGGTGATGGCAGCACCAGCCGCGATTATACTTTTGTTGATGATATTATTCAGGGGGTTACCGGTGCTATACAATATGACAAATCCGATTTTGAAATTATAAATTTAGGAGAAAGCTATTCCATCTCATTAAAAGAATTAATAGCCACTCTGCAAGAGGTGATAGGCAAGAAAGCAATTATTGAACAGCAACCTGAACAAGCGGGTGATGTACCAAAAACATTTGCCGATATTTCTAAAGCAAAATTATTGCTTGGTTATAATCCGCAAACACAATTGAAAGATGGGTTGAAACTATTTTATGACTGGTACATTACGAATCGTGAAATATTAGAAAAAGAATAATTGAATATTTTCGATAAAAAATTATTATGATCTGATAAGGTTGGCGACTGAAGTCTTCTTATTTATCATTCTTTCTTCTAAAAACTTTTCTAACTGTATATGTCTTTTTATTTTGCGACTCGTAATAGGTTCGCACATTAATATCTGCTATTATCCCGATAGTGATAAACTGAATTCCACCCAATAATAGAATTAACCCAAGAATTAATAATGGCTTACCGCCAATATCATTTCCCATTATTTTTATTACCAATAAATACAAATTGATAAGGATTCCTATACCTAAACTAATAAAACCCAATGTTCCGAATAAATGCATTGGTTTCTGCATATAACGCCTCATAAAAATCATCAGAATCAAATCACTAATAACCCGGAATGTTCGATTGATGCCGTATTTACTCCTTCCAAACTGCCTTGCATGATGTTTTACATCCACTTGAGTAATTCTGGCTCCTTGCAATTTGGCAAGTACAGGAATAAAACGGTGAAGCTCTCCATATAAACCCAACTCTTCGGCAATCTCACGTTTGAAAATTTTTAAGGTACACCCATAATCTTTAATGAAAACTCCGGTCATACGGCGTATCAATGAATTTGCGATGATACTTGGAATTCTTCGCAGTAAAAAACCATCTTTTCGGTTTGCCCGGTTACCTGCCACCACATCCCAATCTTCTTTTTTCAATAATTCAAGCATAGCTGGAATATCAGTTGGATCATTTTGTAAATCGCCATCAAGCAGTGCAACATATATTCCGGTACTGAAATCGATACCGGCTGTCATAGCAGTACTTTGCCCATAATTTTTTCTCAATTCAACAAAAACAGTTCTTTCATCAGCATATTCAAGTACCTGTTGTCTTGTTTTATCTTCAGATCCGTCATCCACTAGTACAATTTCATAATCTAGTTTACATAACGCTGATCTCACCGCTTCTAAAAGTGGTTTGATATTCGCTTCTTCATTCTTTACTGTAATAACTACTGATAATTCGGGCATGATGGTATGATTATCCGGGATTTTTTTTTGATGCTATAAAGATAATCATTCAGTATAAGTATAGGATTGAGTTTATATAAAAACCCCGGCAAGTTCAAGGCTTTTCATTTTTATTTTTCGGGTTTCTACATCTTCCACAAATGCGTCCGGCATTAAAATTAGAGAAATGCCATGTTCCTTCCACCAGGTTGCATTTTTCAATTCGGTGAATGGCAATACACCAACAATGTATTTTCTTTTTTCGTGAGCATGCCATTCTTCCACCCATTCAAATTTATCTTTTGGAACATATTTTATATCATCGAAACTGATATAGACACGCAGATAAAAATCATTTGTGAGTTCATGGGGTTTTTGATAGTACAATTTCTTATACTCATAATGATAATCGTAGGTAAGTGCAGAAATATCGCTCAATACAGCTGATGCTGTCGGAAATGAGCCGGCTCCTTTACCGTAGAAAAATTGTTTATCTGCAAAACCACTTTCAATTACTACACCATTGTATTCGTTTTTTACAAACGCAAAATGATCGTTCTGGTTTACGAATTGAGGCAATACAAAAGCTGCGACTTTCCCATTCTTCAGTTTTTTTGCCTGGGCTATTAATTTAATTGCAAAGTTTTTTTGCGCTGCTATCTGAGCATCGACACCTGAGATATTTTGAATCCCCGTAAAAACTAAATTGGCAGGTTTTTCAACAATGCCATAAGCATGATTTAAAAGAATGATCCATTTGTTCAACGCATCATACCCATCTATATCCAATTTTGGATCGGCCTCTGCAAAACCTAATTGCTGTGCAAGAATCAACGCATCACGAAATTCCAGTTTTTCTTCAAACATTTTTGTAAGAATAAAATTGGTGCTTCCGTTTACAATTGCCTTAATGCTATGCAGCAGATCGTTATCGTAGTATTCTTCTAAATTTCGAATGATTGGTATGGATGCACATGATGAAGCTTCGTACAAAACAGCAAGACCAGTTTCTTTTTGCAACTGAAGCAACTCTGTAAAGTGCTCGGCAATCATTTTTTTACTTGCACTCACCACTTCTTTCCCATTCCGCAATGCAGTAGATACAATCTGAAATGCTTCTTCGCTTTCGTTAATTACTTCTACGATCACATTTATATCATCATCATTCAGCAAAACATTTTTATCCGTAGTAAAAAGTTCATCCGGCGCATTCCTTTTTTTATCCGGATGTTTAATACATACTTTTTTAATAGTAGCATTTAAAGAAGGTGTTTGATGTAAAATTTTATACAAACCCTCCCCCACTACCCCAAAACCAAATAATCCAATTGTAAGTTTACGATGTACACTCATTTTTCAGCATTTATTTATTTTTGTAAAATTATTTTTTTATAAAATCACTAGTTATACAATAACATACACTTAACAGGTATGCAATAAAAAAGCCCATCCGTAAATCAGATGAGCTTTGAATATTAAAATAAAAATATTTTAAAGACTTAAAATCTGACTTATCTGCCTCCGATTTTTATATCAGAGATGGAATTGGCACCTTGTCTTTATAATACGAGACAGGTTGTCAAGGCTTCATTGGACCATTATCCTCAGCCTTTCTTGATAAGCATAGCCCAAATGAATGGGCTTAAGAAAAAGAACTGGTGCAAATATAGTATCTGTAGTTGGTGTATGTAACGAACTAAAGAAAATAATTTCTAATACCAACCTGATTTATCATTAATCCAAACAAATCCGGTATTATACCGAGAGCAGAGTCGTCTTTCGATTTGGAATAAATTGTAAGGCGATTCGGTATAACTAATGTTTGCTTCCATTTTCTGTTTATAAAAAACCCTGCAAACTGCAGGGGATATAAAAGCTGAACTATTTAAATTTGGCTTTAAAAATGAAATGGCGATGGCATCAGATCAATATCTTCTTCTAAAAGCATCTCCACTTTTAAATGAAAAACCTCATCTGTTTTTACCACCACTTTTTCTTTTGTGATTTTTTTGTAGCCAATTTTTTCAAAAACAAATTTGTAAATACCGGGCTTTAATTCATCAAATACATAATTTCCATCTTCATCTGATTGCACAACCATTTCTTTTTTTGATGCCAGGATAGCTGTAATACTCACCCCTTCGATTGGTTTTTTATCCTCTCCATTTAATACAGTACCGTTTACATCATCTTTCTTTCCTTTGGGAAGCTCCCGGGGATCATTCATATTGGCATATGTAAATAAACTGCCCAAGACAGCTAATAAGAGTGTAAATAATTTCCTTTTCATGTAAAAGGTTTTTTGTTGGCAAGCTAATCCTCATTGATCCAAATCAACACTTTTCAAAATTAAAGGAATTTTACCGGAACCTCCAAAGCTTTTTCAAACTCCAGCCATATTTCGTCCACGATATCTGCCGCTGGTAATATTTTTTTAATGCTGGCACTTACCTGTCCTATCTCAAGTTCACCCTCATCGAGGTTTCCTTCAAACATTCCCATTTTGGCTCTTGCCCTGCCTAATAATTCCTTCAATTCTTCAATAGATGCCCCACGTTGCTCTGCTTCCTGTATTTTTTTAAAAAAATCGTTCTTCATGAGTCTTACCGGAGTTAGCTGTTTCATGGAAAGTATAGTATCCCCTTCCTCACTGTTAATTACTTTATTTTTAAAATTTATATGCGATGATGCTTCTTCGCTTGCAACAAAACGGCTGCCAACCTGCACACCTTTCGCACCGAGTACCATAGCTGCTAGCATTTGCCTTCCCGTAGCAATACCTCCTGCAGCTATCACAGGAATTTTTACAGCCTCTATAACTGCTGGAATTAAAACCATTGTTGTCGTTTCTTCTCTCCCATTATGACCGCCTGCTTCAAACCCTTCAGCCACCAGTGCGTCGCAGCCGGCTTCTTCAGCTTTTCTTGCAAATTTTGATGAGCTTACTACATGCACTACAGTAATTCCTTTTTCTTTTAAAATACTTGTCCATGTTTTAGGGTTACCTGCACTTGTAAAAACAATTTTCACCCCTTCTTCAATGATTATTTCTATATGTTTTTCGATTGCCGGATATAATAATGGGACATTCACCCCGAAAGGGTTTGAAGTAGCTGACTTACATTTTTGAATATGCTCTCTTAATACATCCGGATACATACTGCCGCTCCCGATTAATCCTAATCCACCAGCATTACTTACAGCACTAGCAAGCCGCCAGCCGCTAGTCCATATCATTCCGGCTTGAATGATGGGGTAATTAATTCTGAAAAGTTTTGAAACTCTTGTTTGCATGAGTGATTTTTTTTTCAATTTAAACCTGTAAGTTGGAAAAAATAAAAATTAAAAACTCCAAATTCATAAAACCTCACCCTTAATCCCTATCCAAAGGAGAGGGAGCTAAACACAGCCCTGACTATTTCAACTACTTTAATAATTATTGAAATGATTTTAAATTGATGAGATTAATTTTTTATTATTCAAACTGCTTGATCACAATTAGAGTAGTTGATTAATGTTGAATAGAATTACCGAACGTAAAAGAGTCCCGTACGTACGGGAACCTCAGCTAAATAGTGGTAGTAAAGTTGGGTTCAAAAAAATAACCAATATTCAATAATCAATTTTATCCAAAGGTATCGTTCGGCAATTTGCAATTTCCAATCACCCAAGATCTATTTCGGTATTATCGCCTATATTCAATGTTCTTGATTCACCAACTATTCCTGTGTCGCTGCCGATGAGTGAGTTGTCCAATACAATATCTACAAGATTGGAGAAAGAACCGATAATGGAATTCTTTATTATCGAATAATCAATATTGGTGTTCTCGCCTATAGTAACGTCGGGGCCAATAATTGAATTTTTAATATTGCAACCAATGCCAATACTTACCGGGGGGATAATTACTGTATTTTCAAAATTATGAACCTTACCTAAATTACCTCCATACTTTTTCAAGAGTGTGGCATTACTTTCAAGCAGCGACTCTACTTTGCCACAATCAAACCAATTTTCAACTTTAAAACTTTTAAACTTCGTACCTCCTTTTATCATACAATCTAGTGCATCTGTTAAGCTATACTCACCATGACTGCGCAGACCCTGCTTCATATTACTCTCTAAACAATCAAAAAGCATTGTAGATTCCTTTATTTTATACAAACCCACCAACGCCATATTACTTTTTGGCATCTGCGGCTTTTCCACCACATGATTTACATTGCCTTCCTCGTCTATTTCTGCTACTCCAAAATCTCGTGGGTCATCTACTTTACGAAGCCCAACCATGCTCACAGGGCTATCTATCACTTCTTTTACATCATACTCAGCAATCGTATCTCCAAGCACCACAAATACCTCATCACCTGCAACAATATCACGGGTTAATTTTATAGCATGGCCAATACCTTGCCTATCCTGCTGAAAAACAAAATGCACTTTCACTTCAGGATATTTCTGTTTCATATAATCCTGAATTTTTTCGCCAAGATAGCCTACAATAAAAACAAATTCATTGATACCGGCTTGTTGCAGTTGATCTACAATAAAACTAAGCACTGTTTTACCTGCAAGCGGTATAAGTGCCTTGGGTTGAGTGTAAGTATGTGGTCGCAGTTTGGTGCCTGCACCTGCTACGGGGATGATCGCCTTCATATTATTTTTAAAGCCCATGAAAGTAATGTATTCTGCGCAAACAAAAACTTATTCACCAACAGTTATCACATTTGCTACATTCCTATTTTTGCATCCAGCAATTGTGAACCCGGCTGAAGAACTACTATTGATCTTCGTTGCGTCGCACTCTTGTACGTTCATATCACTATTCAGCAAGCTTATTGGATTCTTTGTTTCATTTAATTCAACTGTTTTTACTTCAATTTAAAAACAAACTCTGATCAATTGAATTGAAACATTATAAAACTAAAGAGCTTGTAAACTATTTAATGCTGAAACACGAAAACTTAAATCTTTATAAAATAAACAAATGCAAAAGGACAAAGTAATATTCGAACTCATCGGTAAAGAACTTTATCGTCAAAGAAATGGAATAGAATTAATTGCTTCAGAAAATTTTACATCCCTGCAGGTAATACAAGCTATGGGAACAGTGCCAACAAATAAATATGCAGAAGGCTACCCGGGCAAAAGATATTATGGTGGTTGTGAAGTAGTGGACGAAATAGAAACAATCGCAATCGAACGTTTGAAAAAAATATTTAATTGCAGTTGGGCAAATGTGCAGCCGCATAGTGGAGCACAGGCAAACGGCGCCGTATTTCTTGCCGTAATGAAACCGGGTGAAAAATTTTTAGGTCTTGACTTAAGTATGGGCGGGCATCTAACACATGGCAGCCCTGCAAACTTTAGTGGCAAAACTTATCATGCATTACATTATGGAGTAACAAAAGATGGAATTGTGGATTATGAACAATTAGAATCAATAGCCCGTGCCGAAAAACCAAAAATGATTATCTGCGGTGCATCGGCATATAGCCGGGATTGGGATTATAAACGCATACGTGCAGTAGCCGATGAAATTGGTGCCGTAGTATTTGCAGATATTGCACATCCTGCAGGGTTGATAGCCTCAGGTTTGTTAAACGACCCGTTTGATCATTGTCATATTGTAACCAGCACTACACATAAAACATTGAGAGGACCAAGAGGCGGTATCATTATGCTTCGCCATGATTTTGAAAATCCCTGGGGTATAAAAGACCCAAAAGGAAACTTAAGGATGATGAGTTCACTCCTGGATCTTGCTGTATTTCCAGGATCGCAAGGTGGGCCATTAATGCATGTAATTGCAGCCAAAGCAATTTCGTTTGGCGAAATACTTTCCGAAGATTTTAAGGCGTATGGCAAACAGGTAATTAATAATGCACAGGCAATGGCAAAAGCATTTGTTAACCGCGGATATAATCTAATCAGCAATGGAACTGAAAATCATTTAATGCTGATTGATCTTCGAAATAAAAATATTACCGGCAAAAAAGCACAGGAAACATTAGACAGAGCACATATTACTCTAAATAAAAATGCAGTTCCTTTTGATGATAAATCTCCATTTGTTACTTCGGGCATTCGGGTTGGTGTACCAGCCGTAACTACAAGAAGCATGAAGGAAGCTCATATGGAAATGGTAGTTTCTTTAATTGATAAAATACTGATGAATGTGGACAATGCAACACTAATTGAGGATGTGAAGAAAGAGGTAAAAGAATTTATGGGGCAGTTTCCATTGTATCCCGAGTTGGGGTAATTTTAAGTTAGAAAAATTAAAACAATGATTCAACGCATACAATCTATCTTGCTTTTTCTTGCTGCTGTTTGTGCAACACTTAGTTTTAAATTTCCCTTTTATAGTGGAAATAAAATTGAAAAAGAAAACCTTCCATCGTTGGAAAAATTTACTGCTTCATCCAATTTTATTTTACTTGTACTTACTGTAATTCTGATTGTAGAAATCGTTGCCACAATCTTTATGTATAAAAACCGAAAGCAACAACTTTGGCTTACGGTAACTTCAGTAATTGTATCGTTTATTAATCTTGTTATCTATTTTACCCAGATAAAAAACTATTCGAACGGAACACTTTCTTTTACAGCTATCCTTGTATTTGCAATTCCTGTTTTATTGATACTCGCTGTTCGTGGCATCTGGAAGGATGAAAAATTAGTGAAGAGTTTGGATCGTATTCGCTAAATAAAATCCCGCAATAAGCGGGACAATATAAAATCTTAAATTGAAAATATTAAATCATCGTAAGTCCACCTCTTCCACACCCGGGTATTTTGCTTTATTAAATTTGAATTGTGAGTCTTCAAATGCTGCATTTGATTTCAACGTATTTACCGTATAGCTGTACTTGCTTCCACCTTTTTCAAAAACCTTTGTACTGTAAATTGTTTTTGAATTTTTATCCACCATTACATTTACTTTATTAAATGGTTTCGTTTTATCGGTTGGTGTCATTTCAATTGTCTGTAAGGTTTTTGCTCCTTCTTTTTTCTCACCCAGCAGCGTATAGGTAAAATCCTTATCGTAAAAATTTGTAAACAATTTTTGAGGTGTAATAGATCCACTTGCAGCATCGAGTGTGCTGATCGTAACTTCATTTGCAGCCTTATCATAGTTCCAGATAGTAGTGCCATCACAAAAAATTTCCTGTCCACTAAAACTTATTCGGTATTTCGTTCCTTTCATCAACACCGTTCCTTTTTTTGTACTTAATACTTTGCCAGCAGCATTCTCTACTTTATAAGTAAAGGAGGCATTCACAGTTTTAAATGATTTGAATTTTGTACTTACTCCGTCCAGAATTTTTTTTGCATCCTGATTTGTGGTCTGGGCATTCAACTGAAGAATTACTACAAGTCCGAGTAAAATAGATCCTATTTTTTTCATCTTATGATTTTTGGTGACCCACTTTGAGGCGGGCAAAGATAAAAGAATTACGTATAAATGACTGTAAACTGCTTTAAGTAGTTGGCAAGACTTTTTATCTTAACAAGATGCTAACCAAGACCTGATAAATGTTGTTGCAAATCAAGTTCTGTTTTAATTAAAACGTCTCTTGCTTTACTCCCCATATTGGGGCCAACAATTCCAGAAGCTTCCAGCTGATCCATCAAACGTCCGGCTCTGTTATAACCCAATTTCATTCTTCGTTGTAAAAGCGAAGTAGAACCAACTTGATTTTGAACAATTAACCTGGCTGCATCATCAAACAAGGCATCTTTATCGCCCATGTCAAAATCCTTTCCTTCCAATTCTTTTTCATCTACATATTCGGGCAATAAGAATGGTTGAGGGTAGCCACGCTGATTTCCAATAAAATTTACAATCGTTTCTACTTCCGGGGTATCAACAAACACACATTGCAACCTTGTTACTTCTCCATGATGTGAAATAAGCATATCTCCTTTTCCAATCAATTGATCGGCACCCCCTGCATCCAAAATGGTTCGTGAATCTATTTTAGATGAAACTTTAAATGCAATACGAGCGGGGAAATTTGCTTTTATCGTACCGGTAATAATATTTACTGAAGGCCGTTGTGTAGCAATAATTAAATGAAGTCCTACCGCACGACTCAACTGGGCAAGACGGGCAATTGGCATCTCGATTTCTTTGCCTGCCGTCATTATCAAATCTGCAAACTCATCGATAACCAAAACAATAAAAGGAAGATACTGGTGCCCTTTCAGCGGATTCAGTTTTCGCTTAATAAATTTCTCATTGTACTCCTTTATATTTCTTGCACCTGCTTCTTTCAATAAATCGTACCGGTTATCCATTTCAATACATAACGCATTTAAAGTGTGCACTACTTTTTTAGTGTCGGTAATAATAGATTCTTCTTCCCCGGGAAGTTTTGCCAGGAAATGGTTTTCAATCATCCGGTAAATACTCAACTCAACCTTTTTAGGATCGATTAAAACAAACTTTAACTGCGATGGATGTTTTTTATAAAGTAAAGAAACAAGAATTGCATTTACCCCTACCGATTTTCCCTGCCCCGTAGCACCTGCCATAAGCAGGTGTGGCATACTTGCCAGGTCAACTATATAATTTTCGTTATCAATTTTTTTACCGATAGCAATTGGCAAACTATAATTATTATGCTGAAATTTTTCTGATGCCAGCAAGGTTTTCATACTCACAATACTCTTTCGGGCATTCGGCACCTCTATACCAATTGTTCCTTTGCCGGGTATCGGTGCAATAATACGGATACCCAATGCTGCAAGGCTTAATGCAATATCATCTTCCAGGTTTTTAATTCTTGAAATACGTACACCCGCAGCTGGAATAATTTCATATAATGTAACTGTTGGTCCAATGGTAGCACTAATCCGCTGTATTTCTATATCATAGTTGCGCAGTGTTGCTATAATCTGATTTTTATTATTCTCTAACTCATTTGCATCCTGTACTATTTTTTCGCTTCCATGATTTTCTAACAGGTCTAGTGTTGGATATTTATAATCACGCAAATCCAAAGTGGGTTCATAAGGAGGTAAACCATCAATTGCTGATTCTTCTTTGTCAATTGAAGGTTCTGCAATTTTTATTTCAAGTTCCGGCACATCCTTATTTTTTTTATCTGACTGCTTTGATTTTATAGGTGTCACTTCCTCTGCCCGATGAAATGCTTTTTCAGAATTCAGATCTAGTAAAACGGCTTTCTCGTCTGGTTTTGGTAAGATTAATTCTGGTGGCGTTTTGATTTCTTCCTTCCTTGCTTCAGTTTTTTCCACCAATTTCATTTCCGTATTATCTGGAAATACAATTGTCAATTCAGGTGTTTCTGTATTTATTTTTTTTAATGAATTACCATTTGGTAAAGCAGGAATTGATTCTGGTATCGGTTCGTCCGCAATATCAAATTCCTGATCAGGTTCTTCTACTGCCAATTTCTTTTTTAAATCGAATGAAGGATTAAATTGCCAGATAATGTAACCCAGCAGTAATACAAATAGTAAAGCCCCCGTTCCAATCGTTCCGAGAAAACCGGTAAGCCAGTCACTAATCATTTTGCCGGTGTAACCACCAGCACCGCCAAACCATAAATCAACTTTTTGAAAAAGAAAAGATAAGATGACCGAAACCACCAGCATACCGATGGTAACATATTTCAAATTACGCCAGATAGAAAATACTTTGCGGTTGAACAATAAATTAACACCCAACACAAAAAAGAATGTACAGACAAATAAAGAAGCGATTCCAAAACCATTACTGATAAAAAAATAAGAAATATAAGCACCCACCCTGCCAAGCAGGTTGGAAGCCTGAATACTTTCGTTAAATAAAATTTGCCGGGAACTTGCAAGACTTTGATCCTCCTCCCAGGTAAAAAAATAACTTACAAATGCAATAAATAAAAAAACAGCGAGGAGTAATGAAATGGTACCGGCAATTTTTCTTGTACGTTCATCCCGGGCAAGTGATTTCCAGTCAAGCGGTTGTTCTTTATCAGCTTTCAAATCAGACGACGCCGCTTTACCAACACTGGATTTTACATTCGGATTATTCTCAGTATCTGCTTTTGCAGTTTTCTTCAGCTTATTAGCCATACGGGCAAAGATAATGATAACGTGATGATGAAAATATTTCTAAAATAAAGGTTATTGTAAAAAATGCTGGTTGTTCAGGTGTGTTGATAAATTTTCTGTCAAAAAAATATCCCGTTACAAAAAATCAAATATTTTTTTGCTGAGTGTCGCTTTTTAATGCAGCAAAAAGCAAAACTAACCAGCCACAAATAAAAAATATACCTCCCAAGGGTGTAATTGGAAATAGTAACTTTGGTACAGATAATTCCATTGCTTTACAAAATGTGATGCCATATAAAGATCCCGAGAACAAAATTATTCCTCCAAGGAAAAAATTACCAGCCCATTTAATTTTTCGATCTGATATTTTTTGAGAAAGTATCGCTGTAATAATGAGTGCAAGAGCATGATAAAACTGGTATTGTACACCTGTTTTAAAAACATCAATTCCTTCTGTATCCACCAACTTTTTTAACCCATGTGCGCCAAAAGCTCCAAAGACGACTGCCAGGGCTGCACAAATAATACCCGAAACAAGAAATGATTTACGCATGGAATATTTTTTGAATCAACGTATCAAGCTCAATTGGTTCATCGTTTATAATCATATCTGCTTGTTCATAATAAATCCGGCGGTCAGAATATTTTTTTAGAATAAAAGTATGGAGTTGTTCATCGCTTAGTTCGCTTATTAAGGGCCGTTTGGGTTTTTCTTTTATAAGTCTTTTAAATAATTCATCTGGCGATGTGTTAATCCAGACAGTAGTTCCTGAATTATTCATATACTCTATATTATTAAAATAACATGGAGTGCCACCGCCGGTTGCAATTATAAAACTATCATGACTCTCTGTTAAAAGATTCAACGTGTTTTTTTCCTGTAGTCTGAAATATTCCTCGCCATGAGTTGAAAAAATTTCACTTACCGATTTCTCTTCATGACTTACTACCTGTTCATCTAAATCAAAAAAAGGCAGGTTGAGCTTCTCACTCAATTTGCGCCCCCAGTAAGATTTACCGGAACCCATAAAACCAATTAGAAAAATTTTCATAATGCCCCCATTCCCTAAAGGGGTGTTTTAAACACTCACTAAAATTTTTTAGGGTGTTTGATTTATTATTGAATAGAATTGCTAAAGTACAAGAGTCCCGTATTTACGGGAACAAAAGTTCAATCAGAGTACTCAATCTGGTTACATAAAAAAACTTACTGCTTTAAAGAACTTATGAAAAGAAAAAGAATGAACTGATCTAAGTATCTCCGCTTTTTGGCGGAGATAGGGTTTTTTATTTAAACGCATTCAGCCCCGTAACATCCATTCCGGTTATCAGTAAATGTATGTCGTGTGTGCCTTCGTATGTGATTACACTTTCCAAATTCATCATATGACGCATTACAGAATATTCGCCGGTGATTCCCATTCCACCAAGCATTTGTCGGGCATCCCGACAAATATCTGCTGCTACCTCACAGGCATTTCGTTTTGCCATACTCACCTGTTGTGGTGTTGCTTTTCCTTCATTCATCAACACACCCAACCGCCAATTAAGCAATTGTGCTTTGGTAATTTCAGTTATCATCTCTGCTAACTTTTTTTGTTGCAACTGAAAACCGCCAATTGGTTTATCAAACTGGATTCTTTCTTTTGAATAGCGCAAAGCAATATCATAACAATCCATTGCCGCACCAATAGCCCCCCATGCAATACCATAACGTGCTTTTGTAAGACAACCTAACGGGCCTTTCAGTCCTTTTATGGTTGGAAAAATATTTTCTTTTGGAATTTTTACGTTATCAAAAACCAATTCACCTGTAGCACTTGCACGCAGGCTCCATTTACCATGTGTAGTTGGTGTAGAAAAACCCTGCATGCCCCGTTCAACAATTACTCCTCGAATTATTCCTTCCTCATCTTTTGCCCATACAACAGCCACTTGTGAAAACGGAGCATTGCTGATCCACATTTTGGCACCATTTAAAATAAAATTTTCACCATCTTTTTTAATATTTGTAAGCATATTGGATGGATCACTCCCATGATTGGGCTCTGTTAATCCAAAACAACCGAGCCATTCCCCGCTTGCCAGTTTGGGTAAAAATTTTTTTCGTTGATCCTCACTTCCATACGCATAAATTGGAAACATAACTAAAGAACCCTGTACTGATGCTGTAGAACGAACACCGCTATCACCCCGCTCAAGCTCCTGCATCATCAATCCATAAGAAATATAATCAAGTCCGCCACCACCATATTCAATTGGAACAGTTGGTCCGAAACAACCAAGATCGCCTAATTGTTTTACGATTTGCTGTGGAAATTCTGCCCGCTGCGCATAATCTTCTATGATTGGAGAAATTTCTTTTTTTACATAACTGCGAACTGATTCACGTATCAGTTTATGTTCATCGGTAAGCAATTCGTCAACATTAAAATAATCGGGACTGGTGAATGTATCTGTTTTAACCGCCATGTTTTATCGTAAATTGAAAAATTAAAATTGAATATTTTAAAAAACTTTGACAAAGGTAGGGGTCAGCTTTTTTAATTTGAATTTTAAGTTTTTTGCGCCGACATAAATATTATTTTTTCTATGCCAGAATTCAATGGCTTAGAAGTTAGAAATAGCTGCGAAAAAAACCCGGCTTTAAACATCAAATATTCATTTATACTTAATCACATTTTCTTCACAGAAAATTCGATTAGCAATAGTGGATTATAAAGTAGTTTAAATTTGTAATTAATTACTTACATCCATGATTAAATTCTGTATGAACCGATTCGTACCTGCCGCATTGTTACTAATGCTTTTTGTCAATTCGTTTGCGCAAACAGGTTTTAAACCTAAATATAACAACTCCGCAATTTATACCGGTATAGAAGTCGGATCGAAGGGTGTAAAACTGAGTATTGTGGAAATTGGTAAAGACGCACAGGCACAAGGAGCCTTTAATATTCTTAAAGACACATCAGTGAATACTGATTTTATTTCTTTTACCCCCGCTTCTTTTTCTGCCACCCTGGACGGTTTACAAGGATTGTATAACACAGCTATAAAAAAATATGACATGCCGGCTTCCAATATTTACACCGTAATCAGCAGTGGTGTAAAAGTAATTGCGGAAAAAGATGATAAAACAAGTTGGATAAATAAATTGATTGACTCGTTTCGGATAAAAATAAATGAACCACAGCGTAAAGTAGAAGTTGTGAGTGTGGAAGATGAAGCAAGACTTTCGCATCTCGGGATTGTTCCCGACTCAAGAAGATATAATACGTTCATTATTGATATAGGTAGTGGCAATACGAAAGGTGGATTTTTCCCTTTTGGGAATATAAAAGATTTCAAATTATTCCAATTGGGTTGGGGAACCAAGAGTACTGCCAATGCAACCGAGAAAAGATTGGAAGATGATAATACGTTATCTAATTTCAATAAGCAGCTCTATAAAGTACTTGCCGGGGCTGAGAATTCTGAAATTATTTATGCAGTTAACTCAAGTGGTTCTTATCCGCTTAGCGACAATATTGCTTTTAGCGGTGGTATAGCCTGGGCTACTGCTACACTAATTAGACCAGAAATGATTGAGAATGCAGTAATTTCTGTTACATATGATGAAGTTGCAAAATTTTGTGAGAAGTTGTACAGTAATCATGCAGCATTAAATGACCAGGTACTCTTGATGAATATTAAAGATAACACCCCTGCTAAACTTGCTTATTCAAAAGAAATAAAAAGAGTCCATGCAGTTTTTGATCAACGTTCATTGATGTCAGGTGCAGGTTTATTATTAAAAATAATGCGGCAGTTTGCTTCTGCTTACGAAACCAAACAATTTTATCTGGTAAAAAACGGACAGGTAGGTTGGATATCTGCTTACGTAGATAAGAGCGTAGAAAAATGATTTTTTCAACTGTTAAATTATTCTTTGCCTATCTACTATCAAAATAATTCATCGTTTTCCACAATGTTTATTTTTATTTCTTCAGTATTATAAATGAATCTTTAGTTTGCAAATATGAAAGATAGCCGAAATCTCATGTTAGGTCTCCTCTCTGTTGGAATGATTGCCACCTGGGTTTATCATCTGGTCGATAAAGCCCAATACAGCAATCTACGTCATGAAGTTTTTATTAAAGATTCGGCTGCTATTGCGCAGGGCATTGGTGATAGCCTGAATAAAATTTATACTTCTACCATCAATAACTTAGATACAAAACTTGACTCGGTAAAAAATAATGCAGGCCAATTAGGGGTACAATTGAGCAGTAAGCTTTCTGAAATAAACAGATTGAAATTTGAAATCAGCGGAATTTTAAAAAAAACCGACATTAATAAAACTGATTTAAGCAGGGCCCGATTATTAACCACGGAGTTGAGAACAAAGATTGAAGAATTGCAAAACCAGAATAAAACAATTGAAGAAGAAAAGAAACAAATAAGTAATGATTTTGAACTCTTAAATACAAAGGTCACCAGCCTTACTCAAAACAATTCCAGATTGGATCAGGAAAATAAATTGCTGAATGAAAAACTTTCTGAAGCAGGAACTTTTTTTGCAAGTGAAATAAAATTGATTGCCGTACAAACTAAAGCAAATAAAGAAATAGAAACCCGGCAGGCAAAAAAGGCTGAAAAATTTGTCATCTCCTGCCTGTTGCAAAACAATATAAACAGTTATGAAAACAGTGAAGTAATTATAATACTCACTGACCCCAACAACGAAGTGCTTGAATTCAGTGCGTGGGATTCCGGTAGTTTTGAAACCAAAAGTGAAGGAAGAAAAAAATATACAAGAAAAACGAGATTTGCATACACTAAAGACGAGCCTTACCAGGTTATATTTTCACTGAATGCACCGGGCTATGTAAAAGGAAATTATATTTTACAGATATATCACAATGGAAAAATGATTGGAAAAACAGTGACGAAATTGGTATAATGGGTGTTATTCCTTAGAAAATATTATGAGTAATTATTAGAAGTAAAATACATTTCTCCAGAGAGGCAAAATGTTAATAGAAACATGTTTTAAAAAAGGATTAGAGCCCCATCGGAGCTAAATATTTCACATGTCGCCCCGGATAGGGCTATGCAAACCTAATATGACTCGTTGTTTCTACCAATATTTCGCCCCGGACATGCGGGGCTATAAAAATTCACTCCGCTAATGCGTTCGCTTTATATAAAAATCAATTCTTTTCCAATCATTTCATTTGTTCATTTTCACAGCCCAGCTTCTCATACAATCAACATCGTATTAAATAAACAAAGCCCCCCGATAAATCGTGAGGCTTCATTTTTATTAAAGCTAGTTTATATTAGTTCTTAATAAAGATTATAACCATAACTAATATAATACAATCCGCCTACCGCAGGGCTACCAAAACCTGTACGGGCATAATTGTTTCCGATGTTGGTACCACCCACTTTAAATACAGATTTTGTATTTGGCATTTTCCAACTAATCTGAGCATCTACCCATGTGAAATAAGGAAGTGTGCCGGTAACAAATGTGCCTTCATAAAAGTTATTATCCTGCCATTTCATTACTACATTAAATCCAACATTATGACATACATTTTCATTTCTTAATCCAATATTGTAACGGTATTTAGGAGCGTTGAAAAATGTAACTTCTCCAGCAGGTACACCATTAAGCTTATCAGAAAAAACATTTCCAAATAAGAAATATTTTTTGATAAGCTGGTACTCAATTCCAATTCCCCATCCGGAAGTTTTTACAATTTGATCCGAGTTTTGGTTGTACGAAATAGCTCTACTGGCATCGGGTGAATAGGTTTCCCATTTATTTCCATTAATCGATTGTACAACTGCTGTTGACAATATAAAATTTTTGTACCGGCTTTGATAACCATAAACATCGATAAGGAATTTCTTACCTATAACACCTCTGTAACCAATTTCATAAGAACCAACCGTCTCAGGAGTCAAAGGTTTAAAAACAGCTTGTACAAGCCTGGCTGAGTCTGCAATTGTTCCATTTCTGTATCCCGTTCCATCTGTATTGAAAACACTTCTGGCAGTATAACCTGGCCGTGTTGAATTTAATTTATACAAAGATTGAAACTCAGGTAATGAGCCAATAAGGAAACCACCAGCACCACCCCCCAAAGCAAGATTGATATATTGGTTTTGATTGGATGGGAAACGATAAGCTGTTTGAAAAGATAATCGAAGAAAATTTTCTTTTGCCACTTTTATTACTGCGGCAACTCTTGGCGTCCAGCGACCATCAAAATTTGACTGTACATCATATCGTAAAGCTCCGGTAAGTGTAAGTGCATCATTAAAAAGTTTTTTCTTTAATTGTATGTATCCTCCCGTTTCAGAAACTGTTATTGCACCGGCTGTATCAGCAAAAATTGTTCCTTGTGACTTCAATGACCATTGTTTCCAACCACCTCCAACTATTATTTCTACTTTGTCAGAAAAATGACCAGCATCAGAAACGTTTAATTGAAACTCAGAAGCCCAAAGAGAAGACTTATCTAAAAATTTAGAACCTCCGGGTTTATTAATAGGAGTAGTTTTTATTGCATTTGATGCAGCATTAAACTGAGCAGTACCCGGGATGAATCGAGTAGAACCAGCTATTACAGCATTACCTGCGAAAGGATTAACTGGACTATTATCAAAAATATCTCGTAATGTATTATGAAGTGAGATATCAGATAAATTTGGCACCCCAGGTGTGCCCAAGCCTATATTGCGTTTGACTTCAGAAAATGTTGCAATATAATTAGGAAACCAAACTGAACTTGGACGAGCTACTTCATTCAAATATGCACCTACTGCATCGCCAATATATGAATCACCAGAGTTTTCCTGAGTTGTATATCCACGAACCATCCAGTTCTTTGCTTTAACTTCTAATTTATGTTGTCCAATTTTAAACCCTTTTAATGAATAGCGGTTAGCACCTGTATAAACAGTAGTACCCGTTCCGATATACGTATTTATTGATGCTTCAATCTTATCTGTTATTTTCCAGTGAAACCCTGCATTCATTTTTACATTTAAAGAGTTATAATCCACTAAATCTTTTTCATTATATCCAGTTCTTGAAACACTTGCACCCTTGAAATAATTTCGATTCAATCCAATATAAAATGGCATCATTTGTTGAGTGGCCGAAACCACAGAAGCAGGCAAACCGCCTGCTGTAAGTCCTGCTAAGAAAGTTCCAATCTGAGTATTTGTCGGATATGCAGTTAATCCAATTGCTCCAGGAAAAAGCGGATTACCAGGCACGCCAAAATAACTATTGGCAGCGTTCACTACATCAAAACCACCTGGAATAAAAGGGCTTGTACCCTGAATAATACTTCTTCTTGTCAGATCTTGCACATAAAATGCAAAACCATCCATACTACGGCTTGTTTCATCACCATATATATTTATGCCATTAAAATTTGGATCATTGTTACGGTTACCGCCTTTTACTGTACTTAAAATTCCTGTTTGAGCTTTATTCCGGTAGTCATCGGCTTGCCAATCACTTCCCTTAGCCATTTCAACACTTATTTTAAAAGCAAATTTGTTATTGATAGCTTTTGCATAACGGAACGACCAGTTATAATAAGGTGCAGGGCTGCGTTGCTTTCCGTCTGTATGCATTATACCCTGTTTTACATTAAAACTTAATCCCTGAAACTTAAACGGATTCTTACTGTTAATAAGCAACGTACCATTTATACCACCTGAACCATATAATGCTGAAGAAGCACCGGATAATAATTCTATATTATCAACATCCATTTCAGTTAAACCTACAATAGAACTTACGGAAAAATTTAAACCAGGTGCCTGATTGTCCATTCCATCTACTAATTGATTTAACCGGGTATTACCACTGCTTACAAAACCACGGGTTGTAACAGTACGGAAAGTTAAACTAGCTGTGTGCATATCCACTCCCTTCAAATTGGTTAATGCCTCATAATAACTTGGGGCTGCCATATTGCGAATACTGGCACTACCAAATCTTTCAATTGTTACCGGAGCTTCTAATACTCTTTGGGGTGCACGGGATGCTGCTATTACAATATCCTGACCAATTGTTGTTTTTAGAGTCAATTCAATTTTTAAATCCGATGCATCATTCACTATCACTTCTGATGATTCATGATTTACCTCAGTAATTACTAATGTAACAGGAAGTTTTGCCACACGGATACTGAAGTTGCCGTTTGAGTTTGTATAAGTACCCGAACTGGATCCTTTTACAACTACTGAAACAGCAGGAACATTTTCTTTAGAACTTTTGTCTTTTACATTACCAGTAATTGTTACTGATTGTGCATTGGCTGAAAAAGAAAAGAGGGCAGCCATAATTAAGGCAGCTAAAAAGCAGTAGCTTTTTCTCATAATCGTAAGTTTTAGTTTTTGTCCCCCCAAAAGCGGGATAGATTTGAACGGAAAAATAAGCATTGTAAATCTACTGCAAAAATTTAATTTTTAAACGTAAAGAATAACTTGTTGAAATCTTGAACCTGTTGAGATTGGCGGATCATTGTATCGCAATTAATTTCGATTATGGCACAATTTTCATTTCCGGGACAAACACAATTTTATAAAGGCAAAGTAAGAGATGTTTATACAATAGAAAATGATTGGCTCGTATTGGTGGCAAGCAATCGTATTTCTGCATTTGATGTTGTGCTTCCCCGGCCGATTCCTTTCAAAGGCCAGGTGTTAAACCAGATTGCAGCCTACATGCTGAATGCCACAAAAGATATTTGTCCAAACTGGCTTGCCGCTGTTCCTGCACCCAATGTTTCTATTGGGAAAAAATGTATCCCTTTCAAAATTGAAATGGTGGTAAGAGGTACACTTACCGGACATGCCTGGCGTACCTATAATTCTGGTAAAAGAATTTTATGCGGTGCTGTGATGCCGGATGGTTTAAATGAAAATGATTTCTTTCCTATACCAATTATTACTCCATCAACAAAAGCTGAGGAAGGACATGATGAAGATATTTCAGCTCAAGAAATAATTACAAAAGGCCTGGCTTCAGAAACAGAATGGGAAAAACTTTCTCAATATGCACTTCAGTTATTTGAAAGAGGAAAGCAAATAGCCGCAAAGCAAGGGCTAATTCTTGCTGACACTAAATATGAATTTGGAAAAATAGGAGAAACCATTTACCTGATGGACGAAATTCATACACCCGACAGCTCCCGGTATTTTTATGCAGATGGTTTTGAAGAAAGACAGGCAAGCGGCGAAAGACAAAAACAATTGAGCAAAGAATTTGTTAGAGAGTGGTTGATTGCAAATAATTTTATGGGTAAAGAAGGTCAAACAGTTCCTGAAATGACGAATGAATGGGTAGACATCATAAGCAAAAGATATATTGAATTGTACGAAAAAGTGATTGGTTCAACATTTATTCCGCAGGAATTAAGTGATGAAGAAATTTATCATAGGATTATAGATTCTCTAAATCATCTGAGAGGCTAATTTAATTCGCCGGGTGTTTTAGATACTTTTACCGATCTGCTGAATAGAGTTTATAAGACTATTAGTTTCTTTATAAAAAATTATTATGAAAATTCTATTTATTGGTGCTTCCGGTATGCTGGGTATGCCAGTTGCTAAAGAATTATTGAAAGCCGGATTTGATTTAACACTGTTGGCCAGAGATGAAAATAAATTAAAAGGAATATTTCCCGGGGTAAAAATTTTGAAAGGTGATATAATGGATCAAGCCAGCCTGGAAAAAGCTTTTACTGGTCAGCAAACTATCTATATGAATCTTTCCGTAGATCAAAGCTCCAGGCAAAATGATCCACAAACTGAAAGAAATGGATTAATAAATATAATAGCAGCTGCAAAAGCTACAGGTATTACAAGGATAAGCTGCATTTCTTCTTTAATTAAAAACTACCAGGGTATGAATGGATTTAACTGGTGGAGTTTTTCAATAAAAAATAATGCAATAGAATTGATCAAATCATCGGGCATAACCTATTCTATTTTTTATCCTTCTACTTTTATGGAAACGCTGGATAAACAAATGAAACAGGGAAATAAATTAATGCTTGCGGGAAAATCGATTGCTCCAATGTGGTTTGTAGCCGCTGAAGATTATGGCAGACAGGTAGTAACAGCTTTTCAAATTGCCGGTGATAAAAACCAGGAATATACTATACAAGGAACTGCAGCATATACATTTGATGAAGCAGCAAAAATTTTCCTGGAAAATTATTCCATACCACTAAAATTAATGAAGGTACCCATAGGATTACTGAAATTCATTGGCCACTTCAGCCCTAAAATGAATTATGCGGCCAACATTTGTGACGCTTTAAACAACTACCCGGAAAAATTTGAAAGCGAAAAAACCTGGATTGATTTAGGAAAGCCAACAATAAGTTTAGCTCAATATGCAAAGGCTTTGTAAATTGAGCCATGAAAAAAATATTTACCCTCCTTTTTTCCTCCGTTGCACTTAGTAGTTTTTCTCAGGAAAATTATTTACTTATCGGAACATACACCTCCGGCAAAAGTGAGGGTCTTTATGTTTATAAATTTAATTCGCAGACCGGTGAAGCTAAATTTATCAGTAGTACTAAGGCATCGAATCCATCTTTTCTTACTGTATCTTCGAATCAGAAATTTGTATATGCTGTAAATGAAAATGCAGATAGTACCCGCTTTACAGTCACAGGACATATAGCAGCATACACATTTAATAAAACGAACGGAAAACTTACTTACATCAATAAACAAGAATCAGGTGGTAAGCACCCCTGCTATGTTGCAATTGATAAAACAGGTAAATGGGTTTTCGCTGGAAATTACAGCAGTGGTTCACTTTCAGTATTACCAGTAAAAATAAATGGAAGCCTTGATACCGCAATTCAAATT
>JANPEU010000391.1:0-4595 GCA_031423175.1 Bacteroidota bacterium | reverse complement strand
CGTTGCTGTACCAAACTGCATAAGTTTTTTTACATTTTCGTAAGCACTATGTGGTCCGGTAAATTCGATTGCGGCATCTGCTTTATTTAAATTTTCCTTTGTAAAATCAGTTGCATTATCTATATCAATTTTTAAAACAATCTGATGACCACGTTGCAAAGCAATTTCTTCAATTGTCTTTCCCATTTTTCCATAACCGATCAATGCAATGTTCATTTGCTTTTTATAATTTAAGAGTTTAGAAGTTTACCTGTTCGCAGCATTTAAACTTATGAATTCTGAAACTTCTGCCGATGGCAATTTACGAAGTATGTATGAGCAGAAAATAAATTATTTAAAAGTGAAGATGAGGCTTAGTCCGTTTGTTTTAGCAAGGTCGCTGTAACCGGGTTTTATTTTTAAAGAAAGATCAGGACTTACATCAAAACTTTTCAAATGTGCATCTACGGTTGCATCTACTACATTCAAGCCCCACATAACTAAAAAAAAGATGGCGGAGTAATCGATGTCTCTGCGGAATTGATTTCGATAAAATCGCAACGACTCTTCGCTTAGCGGTATCAGGTCTGCTCTTATTTTATCATATTTAGCTGAGTCAGTTTTCAGCACCCGCATATTATATTTTACTTTGTATGCAAACCGGGTGGCTTTATAATTTCCAAAATTAAATATGAATACACCGGCTGCTGCTCCCATGGCACCATATACAATTGGCAACTTCCAGTATTTTTTATTGTAAATCTGCCCCAGTCCGGGAAAAATTGCTGATCGAATCGTTGCGATTCGTGGACTATGTTCTTTCTTTTTAGCCGTATCGGTTATATTTTTCTTCCCTGAAATTTTAGTTACCGTTTTTATGTCGGCAGAATCTGCAATTATTCGCTGCGAAAAAACAATTATATTTTGAAAGAAGATTAAAGCGATGAGTAAGAAAACAATTTTCATATATCGAAGCATATAAGCTGAATAGAATTACAAATGTACAAGAGTGCGACCTGCCTATGCCGAAACGGCTTCGTGCAGGCAGGCGCAAGGGACGATGAGAATAGCAATGGAGCTGGCAAAAAAATGGTCCCAATTAAATTTGAACTATTCAGTCTCCAGTAATATTCATCTTATTCAATATAGCATTCAATTCTTCTATCGAATAATATTCAAACGATATTGAGCCATAATTATTTTTTCCGTGCTTCAACTTAACTCTTGTACTGAAATGCGATGCTAAATTATCTTCTATTTTTTGAAACTGAGGTTCCAGTCTGCTTTTTGTGAAATTTTTAATCCCACTACTTGAGAGACCACCCTGTTTATATAAATTACGTACCAATGCCTCTGTTTGGCGAACCGATAATCCTTTTTCTTTTATCTCATCAAAAATAAAAAGTTGTTTATCGATTGTATCCACATTGATAATGGCTCTTGCATGACCCATACTAATAACTCCGTTGCGAACGGCCACTTGTATATCGGGGGGTAATTTTAACAAGCGGATAAAATTTGCAATTGTACTTCTATCCTTACCCATTCGTTCTGCAACATTTTCCTGTGTGTATTCCAATTCATCCATCATACGTTTATAGCTGAGTGCTACTTCTATTGCATTCAAATCTTCGCGTTGCAAATTTTCGAGCAATGCCAGTTCTAATAATTGTGAATCATTTGCATGACGTATATAAGCTGGTATGTCACTGATACCTGCAATTTTTGCGGCACGCCATCTTCGTTCACCGGCAATCAGTCGATAGCGACCTGAGGGGAGTCTTGAAACAGTTACAGGCTGAACGATATCATGTAACCGGATAGAATTTGCCAATTCAAGCATTGCTTGTTCATCAAAATCTTTTCTTGGCTGTTTGGGGTTGGGCTCTATATCATTAATAGAAATGCGATTGATACCTGTAGCATTTTCAACAACGGTTGATTTTAAATTTCCGCTGCTGGTTTTTAAATCCAAGTCAATACTTTGCAGCAGGGACCGGATTCCTTTTCCAAGAAGTTCTTTATTATTTTGTTTGGGAGAATTCATATTACGTTGCAAATTTAAAATTGAAAATTTAAAATTGTCCAAAGGATTTTGTAAGCAAATTTGAAATTTAAAACCCACAACTTATAATTCCAGGATCCGTTCTTCATTCTTAATCTTAGTCATATCATTTTTCTGCAGTATTTCTTTGGCAAGATTAAGGTAATTCATAGAGCCTTTGCAGTTGGCATCATATAAAATTACGGGTTTGCCTACGCTTGGCGCTTCGCTCAATTTTGAATTCCGATGTATGATTGTGTTGAAAACCATTTCATCAAAATGTTTTCTTACTTCACTCACTACCTGGTTGCAAAGACGCAAACGACCATCATACATCGTCATAAGTATTCCTTCTATTTGCAATGAAGTGTTAAGGCGGGTTTGAACTATTTTAATTGTATTGAGTAGTTTGCCAAGCCCTTCCAATGCAAAAAATTCGCATTGTACCGGTACAACAACAGAATCGGCAGCCACTAATGCATTTACGGTAATAAGACCCAATGATGGCGAACAATCAATGATGATAAAATCATAATCATTGCGTAAGGGTTCCAGCAAATTCTGCAAAACCATTTCCCGGTTAGGGTAATTGATCATTTCTATTTCGGCACCCACCAGATCGATATGCGAAGGGATAAGATGCAGATTTGGAATTTCGGTTTTCAATACCACATCTTTTGCTTTCGATTCATTGACCATACAATCGTACAAACTATGTGTTACATTATGCAGATCGAATCCCATTCCGGTCGTACTGTTTGCCTGTGGATCGGCATCTACCAGCAACGTTCTGTATTCTAAAACACCAAGACTTGCAGCTAAATTAATAGCCGTGGTAGTTTTACCCACTCCTCCTTTTTGATTTGCCACTCCTATTATTCTTGCCATTGTTCTTATCCGCCGAGGGCGGACGAATTGATTTTAAATTAAAGAAATTGTTTCCCCGATTTTTGGTAAATATAAATTACAACCTACGTCTTCAAATGTTTTTAATGCTTTTGCATGATCAATTTTTATAAACCCAAAAGTATCGTAATGCACTCCCACAACATTTTTGCAACCGATCATTTTAGCTGTTTCAGCGGCATCTTCATATCCCATGGTAAAATTGTCGCCAATGGGTAAAACGGCAAAATTAAGTTTTGCCCATTTTGGTATCAATTGCATATCCAGTGTCAGCGCTGTATCGCCGCTATAATAAAAATTGCCTTCGTTTGAATAAATAATAAATCCCATCGGGCTGCCACCATAGCTTCCATCGGATAAGCCACTACTATGCTGCGCCACAGTACACTTAACAGAAAAGTCGCCAAAATCCCAACGTCCGCCGGTATTCATCGGGTGTGTATTCTTTATTCCCTGGCGATTCAGCCATTCATATATCTCCCAACTGCAAACAACTTTTGCCCCTGTCATTTCTGCTATTGCCACACAATCTGCTATATGATCTACATGACCATGCGATAGCAGAATATAATCTGCATTTATATCAGTAATGCTTACATCTTTTGCCAATTCATTATGTGTAATAAACGGATCTAACAAAATTGTTTTCCCATTAGCTAGAACTGCAAAACATGAATGACCGTAGTAAGTTAACTGCATGCTCGTTAAATTTTAGTTGGCAAATATAAACTTTCAAATAAATAGCCTTTGTATTTTCATGTTTAACTATTTTCGCAGCTACTATGAGAAATTCTCCTTTTTGGTGGTTCCTGATTGGTTTTATGGTTTTGTTGGATATTTATGTTTTCCAAACAGTAAAATTTTTATCAAATTCCGCCAATCCTAAAACAAAAATTATTATTTATTCCACTTACTGGATTCTATCTGCCGGTGCTATTATCCTATTATTATTGTTGCCTTATATCAAATTTGAAAATCAGGCAAAAATTTTTCGTACCACTTTATTTGCTATGATAGCCGGGTTGTTTTTTGCAAAATTAATTGCATCGGCTTTCTTTTTAGTTGATGATTTAAGAAGATTAATTCAGTGGATTGCTGGAAAAATATTTTTTCGCGGTACCGAAGGAGAAACAATTCAGGATGGAGATCGGATTTCCCGATCCGCTTTTTTCAGTTGGGCTGGAATGCTGGTTGGTGGTGGTTTGTTTGGTACGCTTCTCTATGGATTTGGAAATAAATACCGATATCAGTTAAAGAAAATACAGATGGCTTTTTCCGATCTGCCTGCTGCATTCAAAGGATTAAAGATTGTGCATATTTCAGATATACATTCTGGAAGTTTTGCAGATAAAGCTGCAGTCCAAAGAGGTGTTGATAAAATTCTTGCAGTAAAACCCGATCTGATATTATTTACAGGTGACCTGGTAAATAATCTTGCAGTTGAGATGAATGACTACAAAGAAATTTTTAGTAGATTAAATGCTCCGCTGGGTGTTTTTTCAATACTAGGTAATCATGATTATGGTGATTATATAAAATGGGATGATGATGATGATGAACATAAAAAGAAAGAAGAATTGGCAGGAAAAAAATTATGGACAGCAAAACAACATGAAAATCTTGAACAACTAAAAATAGTTCACACATCAATGGGCTGGCGATTAAT